>DASQHK010000134.1:0-15969 GCA_035632135.1 Bryobacterales bacterium | reverse complement strand
GCGCCACGCCCTTCGTCCTGACGCCGGAGCGAGGCGATACTTCGATCCTTGGCTATTACACGCTGTCGAGCTATGGCATCGATGTCGGCGAGTTGCCGGCTGAGGTGGCGAAGAAACTGCCGCGCTATCCCCTGATCCCCGGTACGCTGCTCGGGCGCCTGGCCGTTGATCGGCGCTACCACGGGCAAGGCATCGGCAAGTTTCTTCTCATGGACGCCCTGCACCGCGCCATGGCGCAATCAGCCGGGATTGCGTCTGCGGCGGTCGTTGTGGATGCCGTAGATGCACGCGCCGCGAAGTTCTACCGGCATTTTGGGTTTGTCGCGTTTCCCTCGATGGCAGGCCGACTTTTTCTGCCCATGAAGATCGTCACCGGTTTGTTTCGGTAAGCGAGCCCCGAGGGCTGGGGGAACGGGGTATTTTCTGACAACCTAAGCAAGCGCGCTCAGTACGGCAGCTTCAGGCGGCTGAACTCGAATTTCTTGGGGTCGAGGCCGCGGCGGCGCAGCATGGCGATACATTCGGCGGGGGTCGCGCCGATTGCTTCCATGCGGCGGAGCGGGGTGGTGCGCGGGGAGTAGATTTCGAGCGCGATCCAGCTCCCGGCGAGCGCCGTCTGCTCCTCCAGGGTCAGATCCTCAGGCGCTCTGCCCAGAATGCTCTCGACCGGCGGTTTTTCGAGTGTGGCCATGGCCCCATTTCACCAAAGAGGAGCGGCTGTAAGCAAGGGGCAGCTCAGATCAGGTCAGATCAGGTCGGGCCAAGTGGTGCGCAGGGCGCCTCCCTGATGCTCATTCCACATGCGCAGCGCCTGCAGGGCGAAAATCGTCGCCACCGGATTGGCGTGGCAGACGATCTGCCCATCGCGGCGGCCGAAAGCAAAGGCGCCGTTGGTGCGGCGGTCGCCGGTGTGGAGCTGCAAACTCTGGATGTTCTCGGCCTCGCGCGCCGCCGTCCCCACATCCATCTCGATAATACCCATATAGTCTCCTAGCAGGCGCAACCGCAGCAATTGCGCCGCCACGTCGCAGCGCTCCAGCGCCGGACGCGTTTCGGCCAGCAGTCGCTCGACCCGCGCCATGCCCGACTGCAGGATCAGGGAACAATCGAAGCGCTTCTCGACGAAAGGCAGCAAGCCTTCCAGAAAGTAGCAATAGGCGTGAAGGCGGTCGGCGATGCGATCGGGCTCGGAATGCCCGGGCAGAAAAACTTCATGCTGCCGGAGGCAGAACTTCAGCAGCTTTTCGGCGGTTTTCGAGAACAGTCCCGAGCTGGTCAGCTCGGCCAGCTCCCAAAGGGCCACGCCTGCCTTGAGCTGATAGACGCCCGGCTCGAGTGACCAGTTGTCTGAGCCGACCGAAGGCACCAGGGTGTCCAGGTTGTAGATCGGGAAGAACGAGCCATCGACGCGGGACATGCGGTCCATCATCGACGCCCCGCACATTTCGGCTCGCTCCAGGTACATGGGATCGCCGGTGGCGTGCCACAGCGCGATCAGCCCTCGAATAACAACGCCGCAGTCGAAAAAGTAGGCGTAGCGGTCGGGCAGGACGCCCGGCGCGGCCACCTCGAAGGGAAACAGGTCGGTCTGGCTGTCGCTCGCGTCGTAACACAGGAACTGGCCGGCCCGCAGGGCGTTGGACAGCAGGCCGGTATGACCCGGCAGCGGCAGGTAGAGATACGCGAGAATGCCGAAGGCGGTGATTTCGGTGGAGATATTCTTGTACTCCCCACTGTCGCCCCGATAGTAGCGAGAGAGGCCGCCCGATTCCGCCTGGATGCCCGAGTGCGCCAGCCATGTCAAGCCGGCGCGGTAAGAATCTTGCATAGAAAAAGAGCTAGTACCGTTCCAACTGACCCGTCGATGCAGCCGCGCAGCGCCTGAGACCGAGGCTTGCCGCGGGCTTCCGGCAACTAGCGCTCACAACGGTTGGAACCCCGAACCGCACTAGTATAGCATCGGACCAGCAGGGTGCGGGCGACAGGGGCGATAGAGGGAAGCTGCGGGGTCTGGGCGGAAAGCACCCGGCCCGGGGCCACCGGCAGCAACAAGAGTAAGGCAGCAGCGTGCGGCTTCACAACGTTCGGAAAACCCGCGCAGGGAGCGGCCCCAGGTTTTCAGAAGCGCAGCTTCAACGCCATTTGCAGGATGCGCGGGTCGCGCGCGCCGGTGATTCGGCCGAAGCTGGCGGAGGTCACCGTAGTGCTGGGGTTGTTCAGCAACGTGTGATTCAGGCCGTTGAAGAATTCAGCGCGGTACTGCAGCTTCCAGTTCTCCCGGATCGAGAACAGCTTCTGGATGGAAAAGTCCAGGTTGAACGTGCCCGGGCCCTGCAGGATGTTGCGGCCGACATTGCCGAAGGTGCCGGGCGCGGCGGTCTTGAACACTCCGGTGGTGAACCACTGGTTGATGCGGGCTCCCAGCGGGCCGCTGGTGAGCGAGGGCTTGCCGGTCACATCGGCCAGGTCGTTTCCGACGCCGCTCAGCGCATCATCCTCGCCGGCAGTGATGGTCAGCGGGAATCCGCTCTGCCAGTTCCAGATGCCGGTGGTCTGCCAGTCTCCGATCACCTGGGTCAGGGCCCCATGGCCCTTAAAGGAGGGGAGCGCCCAGAGATAGTTCAGCACGAACCGCTGCGGCACGTTGTAGTCGGATACGGCGCGGTAGGCGCCGACGTTGAACGGGTTGATGGTATTGGTGCTGCACGTGTCGGTCAGGTAGGAAACCTGGTCGATGCTCTTGCCGTAGGTGTAATTGGCGCTCACGTTGAAGCCGGCGGAGAAGCGCTTTTCGAACGTCAACTGCAGCGAGTTGTAGTTGGAGTTGCCGCCCGCAATGTCCTCGACGATGCCTTGGAAATTCTGATTGGGGCGGCGGGTCTGGGTGTTGCTCCCGTTGGCGCCGGGACCATAGATCGCTGCGTTGAGGTCCACGTTGTAGCCCAGGAAAGTGCCCTTGGAGGCGGCGTAGGCCACGCGCACCAGCACGTCCTTGCTTAGCTGCCGCTCCACGGCGAGGTTCCAACTGGCGATGCGCGGCGGGCGCCAGTCGTTCGACAACGAGACCGCCCCGACGGGAATGGAAAATTGCACATCCTTGCCGGGAATGCCGGGACCATAGGAGGCGGGAAATGGATTGACCTGTCCCACCCACGGATTGTCGAAGGGGACGCCGAACAGCATGAACTGCGGGCTGAACGGAGCGCTGTTGGTCAAGGTGCCGAGGGCCTCGAAGAAGGGAGGCTGATAGAAGATGCCGGCGCCGGCGCGGATGACGGTACGCCCGCCATCCAGATTATAGGCCAAGCCCAGGCGGGGGCCGAACTGCGTCATGCGGCCGGTGGTGCCTCCGCCCGGACAGCCCGCGTCACCTGCCAGCAGGTATCCCGGAGGCGCATTGGGATAGCGCGTGGAGTGGGCGCCGGGGACCCAGCAGGGGATCCGCCCGGAGCCGTCTCCATAGGGAATCCAGGGATCCCAGCGCAGGCCGATGTTCAGGTTCAGGCGGCGCGAGAGGCGCATATTGTCCTGAACGAACAGGCCGACCTGGGTGCCGCGCTGCGAGCGGTAGTCGCCACCGCCCTGGATGAAGCGATCGAGCCAGCCCAGCATGAAGTCCGACGCGGCGTTGCCGCTGTAAGTGGTGCCGCGAAAACGAAAGTCGCCGGACTGGCGGAAGGTGTTGTTCACGTCGTTAAAGATGCGCTGCACGTCGCCACCGAAGGAGAACTCGTGTACGCCGTGGATCCAATGGACGCTGTCGGAGAAATCGTAGGCGGGCCGGTCGAACTCGCCCTGCCGTCCGGTGCTGATGCTGAAGAAGCCGCTCACGGATAGCGAGATTTCCGGGATGGGCGGCTGGGCGATGTTCACGCCGATCTTGTCGACGCCGAACGGCGCGGCGCTAACGCGGTTGGTGTCGTTGCGGTTGTACGAAAAAATGAAGTTGTTCAGCAGGTTTGGCCCCTGGGTGAAGGTGTGGCTGAAGGAGACGCCTTGGTCAAAGTAAGTGAACCCGGGACCGGAAGCCACCAGATTCACCTGGCCGGACATGGGCTGGTTGACCTGCTTGGTGCGGAAGTACCGCACGTAGATGCGTTGCCGGTTGAGGTTGTAGTCGCCGCGGAGCATGACCTGGTTTTCGCCGTTCACCGCCGGGCGGTCAAATAGGGTTCTGCCGTCGGGCGAAGTGGAAATGGGGATCAGGGGCAGCAGCTTCAGGGTGGCCGGGTCGATGCGGCTGGCCGGGATCATGTTGCCAGGGATGAGCTGGCCGCTGGCCGGGTCGACCAGCTTGCGGGAAGTGCCGGAGAAATCGCCGGCGCGCTGGGCCGGCGTGAGCACGAAGGTGCTGATGCCGGTGGCGATGTTGCGCAGCCGCGTGCCCTGATAGGTGCCGAAGAAGAAGAGGCGGTCCTTGAGGATCGGCCCGCCCACCGCGCCGCCGAACTGATTGCGCTTCAGGTGATCGGGCACGGGGGCGAAGAAGTTGCGGGCGTTCATGGCGCCGTTGCGCAGAAACTCGAAGGCGGAGCCGTGGAACTGGTTGGTTCCCGACTTGGTGACGATGTTGACGACCGCGCCCGCCGCCCGGCCGTATTCGGCGCTGTAGCTGTTGGTCTGTACGCTGAATTCTTCCAGAGCGTCGGGGTTGGGGAAGGGATTGTTGACGTTGGTCCAGGGATCCAGATTGCTGGCGCCGTCGAGCAGGTAGTTGACGCCCTCGCTGCGGCCGCCGTTGGAGCTGATGGCCTGCGCGCCGGGATAATCAGCGCTGTGCGTGACGTCGCCGGCGCCGCGGGCGTTGCCCGCCTCGAGGTCCGCCGTGCCCGGCGAAAGCAGCACCAGGGTGGCCGCGTTGCGGCCGTTCAGCGGAAGCTCGATGATTTTCTGTTCATTGACCACTTGGCCGAGCGTGCCGGAACGGGTTTCGACCAGCGCAGCCTGCGCTTCCACGGTCACAGTTTCGGTGACCTCGCCGACCTGCAACGTGACCGGGAGGTTTACGTTCGCGTCCGCCGTCACGGTAATGCCGCGCTGTTCAAAGCGCCGGAATCCGGGTGCTTCCACGGTTACCGAGTAGGGTCCCACGGGGAGCAGCGGAAACACGTAACCGCCGTCGGTGGCGGACAGCGCCTCGCGGTTGAGCCCGGTGGCGGTGTTGGTCGCTCCGATGCGCGCCTTGGCAATCGGAGCGCCGCTTGAGTCAAGAACAGTGCCGGCTATGCTGCCCGTGGGCTCGGCAGCGCTCAGCCGCAGGGCAAAGATCAACAAGACCACGACAAATCGTCGATGCAACGTCCCACCTCCGAGTGAAACAATTCGGACCAGTGTACTCCGATTGCGGGGGGCAATTCAAGATGATCTGGATGGGCCGAGCTGTAACGTTGCCTGGTGCGAACGGGGAGGGTCGAACTCCCATGGCCTTGCGGCCGCCAGATCCTAAGTCTGGTGCGTCTGCCAATTCCGCCACGTTCGCAACGGAAGCGCTAGGAACTTGTGGTAGGCACGGGCGGATTCGAACCGCCGACCTGTCGCTTAGGAGGCGACCGCTCTATCCATCTGAGCTACGTGCCCGCAGACCGGCAACTCCATTCTAACCCAGCCGGATGCGGTTCGCCCGCAGCTTCTCCTCGCTCACCCTGACGCCCAGCCCGGGCCGGTCGGGCACTTTCACCGTCACGCCTTGTATTTCGATGCCGTCCACCATCATGTCGGCCAGGAACTCCGGCCCGTTCAGCTCCGCCGGCAGCAGCAGGTCGAGCGTCGAATAAAGATGGATGGCCGCCATGAAGCTTACCCCGGCGTCGGTGAGCCCGCTGCCGAGCAGACCGAGACCGTTGGCCTCGGCGACGATGGCGCTCTTGAGGCAGTTGGTCACCCCGCCGCTTTTGGGCACCTTCAACACCACCAGGTCCGCCGCGTCCAGGCGCGTGGCGCGCGCCACGTCGAACGAAGAAAAGGCGCCTTCGTCGATGGCGATGGGATACGCGCTCTTTTCCCGGGCCCGCTTCAGGCCGAACCAGTCCTCGCTGCGGACCGGCTGCTCGATGCACTGCATCTTCGGAAAGCCCTTGAGCGCCTGCAAGAAGCGGTCGAGCCCGATCGGCGTGTAGCTCTGGTTGGCGTCCAGCCACAACAGCGCGTCCGGCCGCGCCTCGCTGATGGCGTGCAGCCGCTTCATGTCCATGTCGGCGTCGCCCGCGACTTTCACCTTGAAGCATTTGCACGCCGCAAACTTGCGCGCGTCGGCGGCCATCACCTCCGGCGCATCGATGCTCAGCGCGTAGGCCAGCTCGACGGTGTCGTGCACGCGCCCGCCCAGCATCTGGTGCAGCGGCTGGCCGGTGATCTGCCCGGCCAGGTCGAGCAGGGCGATCTCGAGCGCGCTCTTGGCAAACGGCGCGCCGTTCGACACCGCGTTGGTGATGTTGTCGTCCATCAGCTTCTTGATCTTGTTCAGCTCGAACGGCGTGCGCCCCACGGCCAGCGGGCATAGGTAGTGCTGCAAGGTACCGACCACCGACTCGGCCGTCTCGTAGCTCCAGTTGGGAACGGTGTTGGTGGCGCCCCAGCCCACGTGCCCATCGGCCGATTCGAGGCGCAGGAAGACGTGCTTGCCCGGCGCCGCCTTGCTGCCCACCACGCCGCGCCCCAGCCGGAACGTGCTGCGATACTCCACCGCCGTCGGAAACACCTCAAACTTCTTGATGACCGCGCCGGCGCCCGCCGCCGTGGCGCCCCAGGCCCGTCCGGCCGCAGCGGTGCTGAAGGCGGCCGTAACCGGCCGCATGCCAAACGCGGCGGAGGCCGCAAACGTGCGTCGCGAAATCTTGCTCATGCTGGGTTCCTCTTCATGGATTCGGGGGTGCGGAGGTCTGCGGAGCAGCGGTTTGCGGCCGACTTGCAGGCTGCCGCGGCGCCTGCGCCGGATTCACATGCCCCTCAGTAATATCCGGTTGCCCGCCGCCCGCCGCCCCTTCCGCCCCCGCCTCCGGCTCCTTGGGAGGCGGCGGCACAATGCGCATGCCCTCCGCCGTCAGCACCGCGGTGCGAACCTGCCCCTTCGGTCCCAGCGGAGGCTGCGGCCGTCCGTTTAGCGTCACGCTCAGTGCCGCTGCGTCCCCCACGCGCAGACGCACCGTCGATTGCGCGGCCACCACGCGTGTTTCGTCGGCCTGCAGAGTCCTTTGAAAAAGGATCTGTCCATCCGCCACCGCTGAAACCCATACCCGGTCGCTGGTCCGAATCTCGACGCGCACCGGCGCGTCCACGCCGGCCGCTCCGACCGCCGGCGCCTCCGTACGAGCGGTGGGCGTGGTTTCCGCGGCCCGGCGGGCCGCGCCCGTCGCGGCCTCGCTTGCCGGTTTCGCCGCTGCTTCTACAGCCGGGGCCTGTGCCGAGGTTTCCGGAGCGCCCGAGGCGGGCGCAGGGCCGGGTACGGCCGGGGCGCTGGCGGAGCTCGATGGGGAAGCGGGGGCGGCCGAGGACACCGCCGGCGCCGGGGCCGCGTTTCTGTGACTGCTCACCAATAGGTAGAGCCCGGCCGCCACACCGATCGCCAGCACCACAAACGTCGCCAGCATCCAGATCTGCGACTGCCGCTGCCGGTCCCAGTCGTACTCGCTGCTGCCCGCCTCGCCCCACTCTGCGTAAGCGCTGGGTGGCTTCGGCGCTCCGCCTTCCTGCTCGGGCGCCGGGGCCGTGAGGCGCCGGAATTCGTCGACTATCTGCTCTTCATCGAGACCCAGATGCCTGGCGTACTGCCGCACAAAGTTGACGTTGAATACGCCCCCCGGCAGCCGGTCGAACTCTTCGTTCTCGATCGCCTGCAACAGCCGCACGCTGATCTTGGTGGCTGCCGAGATTTCTTCCAGGGCGACCCCTCGGGCCTCGCGCTCGTGCCGAAGATTGTCCCCAAAATCGCCCATTTCGGCTTTTCAAAGGTAGTCTAAGTTTATACTAACAGGTGTCCGGAGCCGGTGCCAGAGGCCGGGCACGGGCGGTTCTTGAGGCCGTTTTCGGGCGCCCCTGGGGCCCGCCGGATGTTCCCTGCGCATGACGTCCACTTCTTCCGGTCCGCTGGTTTCGGTGGTGGTTGTGAATTGGGACCGCGCCGACCTGCTGCGGGCCTGCCTGGCTTCGCTCGCGCAGCAGACCTTCCGCGATTTTGAGATCATCGTCGTCGATAACGGCTCGCGCGACGGCTCCGCCGCCATGGTGGCCTCGGAGTTCCCGGCGGCGCGCGTCATCGCCAACGCGGAAAACCGCGGCTTCTGCGCCGCCAATAACCAGGGCATCGCCGCCGCACGCGGCCGCTATGTCGCACTACTCAATAATGACGCCGAAGCCGACGCCCGTTGGATCGAGGAGATGCTCGGCGCCTTCCGGCTGGGCGACGATGTGGGCATGGCCGCCTCCAAGATTCTGATCTGGGAAAACCGCGGCGCCATCGATAAGGCCGGCCACCTGATCTATCCCGACGGCCAGAACCGCGGCCGCGGCGCCGGCGAAGAAGACCGCGGCCAGTACGAACGCCTGGAAGAAACCGCGTGGCCCGATGGCTGCGCTGCTATGTATCGCAAAGGCATGCTGGGGCGGATCGGCGGCTTTGACGAAGATTTCTTCGCCTACGCCGACGACGCCGAGCTTGGCCTGCGCGCCCGCATCGGCGGCTGGCGCTGCCTCTACGTGCCCACCGCCATCGTGTTTCATCACCACGGCGCCACGCTCGGCCGCTTCTCCGCCGAGCGGCTCGTGCTGATCGAGCGCAACCGTCTGTGGCTGGCGGGGAAGCTGTTCCCCTGGCGGCTGCTGGCGCTCAACCCGTTCTACTTCGCCGCTCGCGTGGCCGCCGGCGCCTGGAGCGCGGCGCGCGGCGCGGGCGAAGCGGCCCGGTTCACCCGCCAGCGCGGCGCGTGGGTGCTGGTAAAATGTTTTCTTCGCGCCAATCTCGCCGCTGTGGCCGGGCTCCCCCGCATGCTCGCCAAGCGGCGCGACGTGGCGCGGATCCGGCGGCTTTCCGCCTCCGAGATCTGCGCTCTGCTGCGGCGATTCCGGATTCCGCTCCGCGATCTGGCGCTGAAAACCTCATGAATCCGGCCGGCGGGAACAGCCACATCCTCTCTGTCGAGGTGACCGATATGCCGGCAGCGGGCGGCCGCCCGCCGGCCGGATTCCCGCTATGCCCCCACTGCGGCGGCAGCGGCTTCGCTGTTCTTTTCAGCGGCTCCGATCGGCTCTACCACACCACCGCTCGCCGGTTTGAAATCGTCGAGTGCGCGCGCTGCTCGCTGCTGCGCCTGGAGCCGCAACCTACGGCCGCCGAGCTGCACGAGTTTTATCCCGAGAACTACTGGTGGGCGCCCGACCCCTCCGTTACCGGACGCCTGGAGGGCGTCTACCGCAATCTCGTACTCGGCGATCACCTGCGCTTCGTAGCCGCGGGCCTGGAGGAGCAGCATCTCGAGGAGCCCCGGCCCGTGCTCGATGCCGGCTGCGGGGGCGGCTCTTTTTTGGCCGCGCTTGCCAGGCACGGCTTCCGGGTGGCCGGCCTCGATTTTTCCGCCCGCGCGGCCAGCGTCGCCTGGCGCGCAAACGGCGTGGCCGCCGTCTGCGCCTCGCTCGATCACGCGCCTTTCCCTCCCGAGACCTTCCGCGCCATCACCCTCTTCCACGTGCTCGAGCACTTGCCTCGCCCGGGCGATTACCTCGACGCCGCCCACCGCCTGCTGGTTCCCGGCGGCCGCCTTTACGTGCAAGTGCCGAACGCCGCCTGCTGGCAGTTCCTGCTGCTCGGCGCGAGATGGAGCGGCATCGACATTCCCCGCCACCTGATCCACTTTCGCGCCGCCGATCTGGAGCGGCTGCTTGCCGCGCACGGCTTCCGCGTGCTGCGCAGGAAGTTTTTTTCGCTGCGCGATAATCCGGCGGGTCTGGCCACGAGTCTCGCGCCGGAGCTTGAGCCGATGTCGCGCCGCGTGCGCCGCGTGGTGGAATCGCCCGCCGCGCGCCTGGCGAAAAATCTGCTGTACCTCGCGCTGGCGGCCCTCGCTTTGCCGCTCACGGCGCTGGAGGCCGCAGCCGGCTCCGGCTCCACCATCCTCATCGAGGCGGCCAGGCAGTGAAGCCGGCCTGGCATCGCCGCCTCGCGGACCACCTCCCGGCCTGGCTCCATCGCCGGCTGCTCCGCTTTGAAGCGGCCATCGACGACGAGGTCCGCCGCTTCGCCCGCTCCCTGCCGCCCGGCGCGCGCGTGCTGGACGCCGGCGCCGGCGAGGCCGACGACGCCCGCTACTTCTCCCATTGCCGCTACACCGGCGTGGACCTCGGCGTCGGCGACGCCGCCTGGGATTACTCGCAGCTTGACGCCGTGGCCGACCTCGAGCGCCTCCCCTTCCGCGACGCCGCCTTTGCCGCCGCCGTCAACATTGTCGTACTGGAACATACCAAGGACCCGGCCCGCGTCCTGGCTGAGATCGCTCGCGTGCTTGCCCCCGGCGCCCCGTTCCTGCTCATCGCGCCGCAGGAGTGGGGGGTCCACCAGGCTCCCCACGACTACTTCCGCTACACCCGCCACGGCCTGGAGTGGCTGCTCACCCAGGCCGGCTTCGGCGACCTCCGCATCGAGCCCGCCGGCGGCTTCTTCACTCTGCTCGGCCGCCGCTTGCTCGACGCCGTGCTCTACTTCCAGGGCGGCTGGCGCTGGCTGCTGTTCCCCTTCGCCGCCGTGCTGGCCGGCTCGGCCGGCCTCGCCCTGCCCGCGCTCGATTTTCTCGATCGCCACAAGGACACCACTCTCGGATACATATGTCTCGCCAAGAAATACTGACGCTCCTGGCATCCGCCGCTCTTGCTTTCGCCGCTTCCCGCGGACGCGGCGCCGGAGCGACCCCTCCAGCCTTTTTCAACGGTCAAGCGGCGCTCGACGCTACCCGCCGCATTGTGGCCTTCGGCCCGCGCCCCGCCGGTTCCCCCGCCCATCGCAAGCTCCGCCAGTGGCTCGCCGCCGAACTGCGCCCGCTCCCGTGCGAAGTGGTCGAGGACGCCTTTACCGCCCGGACGCCCCGCGGCCCGCGCGCTATGACAAACCTGATCGCTAAATTTCCCGGGTCGTCGAAGCGTGTCGTGGTGATCTCCGGCCACTACGACACGTACGATCGTCCCGGCCTGCACTTCGTCGGCGCCAACGACGGCGGCTCTTCCGCCGCTTTCCTGTTGCAACTCGCCCGCACGCTGCCGCATTTTCAGCACCGTGACGCCATCTGGCTCGTCTGGTTCGACGGCGAAGAATCCATGGTGAGCTGGGAAGGCGAAGACCACACCTATGGCAGCCGCCACCTGGCGCAGAAGTGGAAGGCCGACGGCACGGCCGACTCCATCCTCGCTCTCCTCAACGTCGATATGATCGGCGACGCCGATCTCTCGCTTGTCTACGAGCTGAACTCCACTTCCTGGCTCCGCGATCTGGTCTGGTCGGTGGCCGGCCGCCTGGGCTACACCTCCCAGTTTTCCCGCAAATATTCCTCTGCTATCGAGGACGACCACGTTTCCTTCCTCAATATCGGCATCCCGGTCCTGGACCTGATCGATCTCGACTATGGTCCTGATAATTCCTACTGGCACACCGAGCGCGACACCGTCGACAAGCTCAGCCCGCGCAGCTTCGAGATCATCGGCCAAGTTGTGCTCGAGACGGTCCGCGCCCTGGAGCAGCGGACGAGCCGGTGGTAGCATCAAAACATGCTCCGGCACCCGAGCCTCATCCCGCTCTCGCACCAGCACCAGCACGCCCTCGCCTTGTGCGTCCAGATCGAGCGGGGCCAGCGCGCCGGCGCCTCGCCGGAGCAAATTGCGAAGCTCGCGCGCAAGGCGGCCGATCTGTTTGAGCTGGAGCTGCGAAATCACTTCGACGTCGAGGAGCGCATCCTGTTCCCGGCCATCCGCGAGCACTTGGGCTCCATGCCGCTTGTCAGCGAGCTGATCGCCGAGCACCGCCGCCTCGAAGCCCTGATCGCCCGCGCCCCCGAGACGCTGGCCGAGTTCGGCTCCACGCTCAGCGCCCACATCCGGAAAGAAGAGCGGGACCTGTTCGAGGACATCCAGCAGCGCCTGCCGGCGGAAACTCTCGAGCAGTTGGGCAAGAAGATCGAGGCCGAGGTCGTCCGGGTGTGCCTGTGAGATAATCTGGGCTGCGACCCGCGCCTTCTTGAGGCGCGCAGAGACTCAGATCCGGGGATGGTGATAGCAGTTTCAGAACGTCTCGCGCAGCAGAGTATCGCCGGTCTGCAGTCGTACAGTCGAGCCGGTGAGACGCTCCTTTAGCCTAAAGCACCCGCGCCGCGGCTGCTCAAGAGCGTACTCCATGTCATTCTCAAATATCCTGCCCAAGAGCATCGAGACGTTGGCGACGGAAGAGGTTGCCATCCCGCCCACTGCCACGCCCGTGTCGAAGTCTATGAGCCTGCTCAGAGGATGTACATCGTTGAAGAAACGCAGGCGATCCTGTTCGGCGCACAAGAAGATTACCGGCTTTCCAAGGCTGAGCGCCATAGCTGCTTCCACATCCTTTCCGTAGCTATCCCTGTCGCCCGCCACGTAGATGAGAACCTTGGCGCACTTCACCATCAGGCATTCGATCAGGCCTTTGTCCTCATGGCCACGTGCCGCGCTTAGAGTCGGGTCGAAATATCTCAGGTTGAGGTGCGCGACGGCAGGGTGCGAAAATATCGCCTCGCATATCTGAGCCATATCCCGAAACTGCTCCCGAGTCCGCATACTGGTAGCCACATACACGTCCAGGTCGTTCGCCATGGAAAGGTACAGCTCCGTGTTCCTGAGGGCGCACCCTCGGGCCCGGGCGAACGAGTGCGCGACTCCTTCATACTTCTCGATTAACTGGTCCTCGGACTCGACCTCGGATTCCAATATCTCGTCCGCCGCAAAGATAAGCTGGCGCTGTTTCTCCTTGAACCCGTTCAGGACGTAGGCACCCTCGAGCAGCTGCTTCGCCGTTACCCTGCCTCCGCCGGCTTCGACGTGTTCAGCCCACGCGCCCTTCAGCACCATCAACAGCTCACTGCCGTTGCCTGGGGGCGCGTCGAATGACTTACAGGCCTGTTCTGCGATGAGGTACCGATCATCCCGCGAGATGGGTTCCAGTGGGAGCGCCTGTCCCCGGTGGAGCATAGCATCGGTCGGGTACAGCATCCCCTGGAAGTGCTCGTGTAGCTGGGAATTCTCCAGGTCCCGCAGGGCCCGGTAGCCGTTGCGGATGCTGCCGAAGAACAGCAACGAGTCGACATAAATTCGATATAGCCCCCAGTACAATTGGTCGAGCGAAAGGATCTGGTCCACTTCGTTGAAGGTCGGGTGGTAGAACGGTATTCTCGTAACGTCGTAGGGGTGCTTGGGAGCACTGAGCCAGTAGTATCGGAAGAAGGCCTCCGACACGCCGGCTTGGTGGGACAGCGCCAGGAGCTGGTTGAGCTGGCTGCAGCTCAACGGGTGGGCCGGCAGATCGTTGAGCCGGCTGTAAACAATATCACTGAAACCGCTGGTCAGCCAGCTGTCGATTCCTCCGCTGTCTCCAGCGAACAACTCCAAGCGCTCGCGGGAGTCGGCACCACGTAACTCCGCACCGTCAACGGTCACAGATTGATTATAGCCCCGTTGAAATCCCAGTTTCCCTGCGAGACGATCCGCGTCCTGGAGCAACTGGGCAAGAAAAGCGAATGCGAGGCCGTCCGCGTGTGCCTGCGGCGTCGGCAGACCCGCCTCCAGCCAGTCCGTTTTCCGCTCTTATATATCGCCCACGGCTGCGCTTTCCGTGTCCTCTGCGGCAAGAGTACTCAGTAAATCCCGTGAAACGTGTCGGGTGAAGTAAGCACCCGCCGGCGCTCGGCCAGGTCTTTCCTGTACTGATTCAGCACCATGTCATTGGTCTGCTGCTGCTCCGGCGTCATCAGGCGGGGAAGCTGCTCCATCAGTTCCTGCATCTTCATCATGCACGGGTAGGCGAAGCGATTGAAGTCGCGCCTCATTTCTTCCAGCCTCTGCTTTTCGAGCGGCGTGGGATTGAGCGACGGATGAGTCAGCTCGCGCCCGTAATCACGATTGAAAGCCTCCATCCGCTCGGTGCACCCGGTCACGCCCATCTGGCTGGAAAGGCTTTCCACCTGGGCCTGTTGTTGTGGGGTAAAGCCGAACAGATTGTTGAAAACCCTTCGGGAGCCGCCAGCGCGGCCCGGCCAGCCGGTCCACAGCCAGAGTTCATGCAGAAAGTGGCCCGGCATCGCCGCCGGATCGGGGGGCGCCGGCATCGCCCGGCTGCCTGGGGCCGCCGGCTGCGGCGCCTCGGGGGCGATGAGGAGCGGCTGGGGCTTCTGTTCCCGCTCCAACTGCTCGCAGCGCACGTAGCCGAGGATCGGCTTCTGGCCAACTTCCCTTACCGTGCACCACTCCCCGTCGGCGCCCGCAAACGCCACGCCCACCTCCACGGCATCGCCCTTCTGCAGCGTCTTCACCAGCGCGGCGCCCGGACTCCGATCCGCATAGACCGGCGCGCTCTCTGCCTTCACCGTCGCCCCGTTGCCGGCCGCCCGCGCCCCAAGCGGCAGGAGCACGAGCGCAAGAACCAGCGCTGGATGGAAGCGAGGCCTCATCAGCGCGCCTCGTCGGACCCCATGCGCTCACTGCGTCCTGGGCGGTGAAATCCCTCAGTCCGCGTTGCGCGTCTGGTGATACTGCTGGTAGTGCTCCGCCAGCAGGTCGCGCCCGAAGTCTCCGTTGTAGTCGCGCCACACGGAGTGGATGTGGTTGGCGTTGTTCTGCGTGTTGTCGTACTCGATCAGGAAAGTCGGCCCCTGCACCCGGTAGTAATGCCCCTGCCCGCGGTCCGGCCCGCCCTCCCAGGAGAAGTAGATCTTGTCAGTGCCTGCTTTGTGCACCGCTTCCATCCGGGCGCTGGCCAGATCTTCCGGCATGTTGTTGGCATACTCTTCGAGCAGCGACATCAGGATCTCGTTCTGCTTCTTGTTCATCTTCGAGGCCGCCAGGCCCTTGGGGTTCTCCGGGTCCACCTTGCGCGCCGCCGCGGTGAGGATGTCCTTGGGAGCGGTGGCATCGAGCACCGCCACGCTCTTCTGCTTCGCATCGAGCGAGGTGAGCAGCTCGCGGCCCAGGTCTTCCTCGCGCGCCAGCACGCGCAAGCCGCGCCGCGGCCCATCCTTAATCTCCGCCGGGTTGTCGCCGAAAAAGGTCGGCGACGAGGCGACCATCTTTCCCTTGGCGATGGTGAAGTTGAGCGAGAGATGATGCCCTTCCACGCGCCATCCCCAGGCCGCGGACTCGGACGGCTCGCCGAACACCGTGAAGAAATAGCCGTCCGGATCGCGCTGCGGCCCTTTGCCGCCCTCCAGCGCCTTCAGGATGGCCTCCAGGCTCATGATGTCTTCGGCCTTCATGTAGCCGCGCTGGCTCAAGCCGGCGGCCAGGAAGGCATGCGCCAGCTTCTGCTGCGCCGAATCCATCTCCCGCAGCGGCAGGCCTTTGCGCACCCGTGGTATGTAGTGCCAGTTACTGCGCTCCTCGCTGTCCATCGGGAACGTAGCCTGCGCCCGCTGCTGCTCCGAGAGCGACGCCAGGAAGTTGTGCGCCGCGCCGGCCATCACCGTGCTCGACCGCGTGTGATAATAGGCCCCCGTCAGCGCCATGGCGCACACCAGCAGCGCCGTCAACCGCAACATCGTCTGCCGCATGATCCCTCCTAGCCCGATTCGTGGCAATTATAATCCAATTCGGCCAATCCAGGTCAACATTCTTGGCTTGGCGGGTGCGCGACATAAGAATGGACGGTCTGCGAGTTGGGCTGGAATTGCGCCTTCTCTGAGTATATGCATATACTCAGAAGAGGAGGTGCCTTGTGTCTCAGTCTCTCGCCGACCTGGAGGCCGCACGCGCCAAGCTTTT
>DASQHK010000133.1:0-11097 GCA_035632135.1 Bryobacterales bacterium | reverse complement strand
TGGTTCGACAACTCCGCCGACAACATCCGCAACCCGCACGATCCGCCGCAGCCGGTGCGGTGGGGCGAGCAGACCACCGACGAGATGTGCATCGCGTTCATCCAGTGCGCCACGCCGCGGCGCATCGACGGCCTGACCGTGTTTCTGTCCCTGGCTCGCCAGCTCCAGCTCTGGCGCTACGCTCGCGACCGCAGCCAGAGCTTCCTGCCCCCGGGTTCCGGCCAGGCCGCGAGCCCAGCCAGCCCGCCTTCCGGCATTCACAAAACGCCCTGAACCGCCGATAAGAAGGTGATGCGTGTTGTCTGGGCATTGGTGGTGGTCCTGTGCCTGCCTGGGTTGCTGGCGGCCCAGCACTATAGTTTCAAGCTCTACGGGCAGGAAGAGGGCCTCACCAGCCTGGCGGTCGAGTGCCTGCTCCAGGACCGGACGGGTTTCTTGTGGGTCGGCACGGGCAATGGCCTGTTTCGTTACGGCGGCGCGCGCTTCCGCAGCTTCAGCCGGGCCGATGGATTGCCGAGCGCCCAGGTCTACTCGCTGCACCAAACCCCGGACGGAACGCTGTGGGTGGGAACCCGCTCGGGCTTGGCCCGCCTGCGGGGGGACCGCTTCGAGCTGGTCGTCGGCGCGGAGCTGGTAGGCCGCTCCTCGATCGCTTCCGACGCCGCCGGCCGCCTGTATGCGGCCACCGCCGGCGGACTGCTGGTGGGCGAGCCGCATCGCTCCGGAGCGGAGGTTCGCTGGGAATGGTCCACCCGCGGGACGGGGGGCGAGCCGGTTCACGGCGTGCATGTCGATCCGCAGGGCGCGGTGTGGTTTGGCTGCGGCGGCGGCCTGTGCCGGCTGGAACAAGGTCGCAGTAGTATCTTTGGGCCCCAGCAGGGTGTCCCGCCCGACCGCTGGGACGCCATTCTCACCGGCGCAGACGGGACGGTTTGGATTCGCAGCTCCCGGCGGCTGTTGCGGCGGCCCAAGAACTCCCGCACCTTCCTGCCGGCCGGGGCGGGCCTGCCGCCGTCGAGCGATTCCGGCAGTCTGTACCTCGACCAGGACGGCGGGCTGTGGGTCCCCACCGACCTCGGCCTGGCGCGCCGGGCGGGCAGCGGGTGGGAGCGCATCGGCGCGGCGCGGGGTTTGCCTACCGACGCCGCCACCTGCGTGTTCCAGGACCGCGAAGGGTCCATCTGGGTGGGGCTGTGGGGCCTCGGCCTGGCGCGCTGGCTCGGCCACGACCAGTGGGAGGGCTGGACGCAGGCCGAGGGGCTTAGCAGCGGGGTGGTCTGGGCCCTGCGCGGCGACCGCGCGGGCGGGCTGTGGGCGGGAACCGATCACGGCCTCAATCGCCTGAACGCGATGACCGGCGACCTCCGGCAGGCGCCCGTGTGGACGCAGCCGGCGGGCCTGCGGCAGGATCGCGTCAAGGCCATCCTCGCCGCGCCCGATGGCGCTATCTGGACTGGCTCCTCGCCGGGCGGCGTTTGCCGGCTCGATCCGGCCACCGGCGCCGTTCGCCGCTACGGCCCCGCCGCCGGGCTGGCCGTGGACCGCGTGGTTTCTTTGTTCCTCGACAGGGAACACCGCCTCTGGGTGAGCACGGCCGGGGGTTTGTTCCGCAGCACGCCCATCGCCTCCGGCCGGAGCGTCCGCTTCGAGCGCCAGGCGGTGCCGCTCACCGACGACGGCGAGACTTTCTTCCGATTCCTGCTCGACCGTCGCGGGCGACTCTGGGTGGGCGGCACACACGGCCTCGCCCGGTGGGAGAACGGTGGCTGGACCCGCTTCACCACCCGCGACGGGCTGCTCGAAAACGCCGTCACGCACCTGGCGGAGACCGCCGACGGGCGGCTCTGGATCGGCTACCGCGAAGCTCTGGGCCTCTCGCGCCTCACCTTCGCGGGCGAGCGATGGGACGTCGATAACTTTTCCCGCCGCGATGGCTTGGGCTCCGAGTTCGTGCTCTTCCTGGGCGTGGATGCGCGCGGCTGGCTGTGGATGGGAAGCGACGACGGCGTGGATGCGTGGGACGGCCGCGCCTGGCGTCACTATGGCCGGTCCGACGGACTCATCTGGGAGGATTGCACCGCCAACGCTTTCTACGCCGGCGCCGACGGCAGCGTCTGGATCGGTACCAGCCGCGGCATCTCGCGCTTTCATCCCTCGCCACGGTCCGAGGCTCCCTTCGCTCCCCCGGTGGCGCTGACGTTGTTTCAACTGGGCGCGGCGGTTCAAATGGGTGCAGCCGCTCATGATGGCTCGCGATCCTGGACCGTTCCCTATGCCGACCGCTCACTGGCGGTCCGCTTCGCCGGCCTCACCTTCCTGAACGAAGGAGCGGTGCGTTTCCGCTACCGGCTCACCCCGCTCGAAGACCAGTGGGTGGAAACGACCCAGCGCGAGGCGCGCTACCCGAGCCTGCCAGCGGGCGAGTACGCCTTTGAGGTGATGGCCCGTAGCGCGCGCGGCGTGTGGAGCGAGAAGCCCGCCGGCATTTCGTTTCAAATCCTGCCGCCCTGGTGGGGGACCTGGTGGTTCCGCGGGATCGTTCTTGCCGCGCTGGCTCTTTTCGGGAGAAAGCTCTTCCGATGGCGGTGGAACGTTACGCTCCGCGACACCGAGCGCAAGCTGGCGGAGCAAGCCCTGCGAGAAAACGAGGAGCGCTTCCGCGATCTGTTCGAAGGCGCTCCGGTGGCCTACCATGAGATCGATCAGGATGGAGTCGTCGAGCGCGTCAACCGGGCCGAATGCAATCTGCTGGGCCTCGAGGCGCCGCAAATCCTGGGCCGGCCGATCTGGGAGTTCGTCGCTCCGGAGCAGCGGGAAATCGCCCGGCAGGCGGTATTGGAAAAGGTCTCGGGCCGCCGGGCCCTGGCGCCGTTTCAGCGCGAATACGTTCGCTCCGACGGCGCCCGCCTGACCCTCGAGATTTACGAGAACCTGATCCGGGATGCGGCCGGCGCCATCGCGGGAGTCCGCACCGCCATGCTGGACATCACCGACCGCCAGCGCGCGGAAGAGGAGCTTCGCAGGGCGAAAGAGTTCGCCGAGCAGGCCAATCGTCTCAAGAGCGAGTTTCTGGCTAACATGAGCCACGAAATCCGCACGCCCATGAACGGCATCTTGGGCATGACCGCTCTGGCCCTCACCACCGATCTCAACCTCGAGCAGCGCGAGTACCTGGACATCATTCATGTCTCGGCCGATTCACTGCTGGTGCTGATCAACGACATCCTGGATTTCTCCAAAGTCGAGGCCGGCCGGCTGACTCTGGAGCGGACCAGCTTCGACCTTCGCGGCTGCGTGGAAGACGCCGTGAAGACCCTGCTGCTGCGGGCGCGGCAGAAGGGCCTCGATCTCATTCTGGATGTCGCCCCGGAGGTTCCTGCGGCCGTGGTGGGCGATCCGATCCGGCTGCGCCAGGTGCTCCTCAACCTGATGGGCAACGCCATCAAGTTCACCGAAGCCGGAGAGGTGATCGTCAGGGCGGAGATGGATGGCCTGGACGGCGGCGGGGGCGCGGTGCGGTTTGCGGTTTCCGATACCGGCATCGGCGTGCCGCCCGAGCAGCAGCAGACGATCTTTGAATCCTTCCGGCAGGCGGACGGGTCCATCACCCGGAAGTACGGCGGCACGGGACTGGGCCTGTCGATCTCCACCAAGCTGGTGGATCTGATGGGGGGCCGGATCTGGATCGAGAGCGAGCCAGGTCGTGGCAGTACCTTCTACTTCACGGCGCGGTTTGGGGCGACGCCGGCGGATGAGCCGGCCCCGCCCCGATCGCGCGCCGCGGAACTCGCCGCCCTCTCCCTGGCCCCCCTTTCCATCCTGCTGGCCGAAGACAACCTGGTGAACCAGAAGCTGGCGGTGCGGCTGCTAGAAAAGATGGGCCATCAGGTGACCGTGGCCCAAAACGGCCGCGAGGCGCTGGAGGCCTGGCAGAGGCGGCCGTTTGACCTGATCGTGATGGACGTGCAGATGCCGGAGATGGATGGCTTGGCGGCCACCGCGGAGATCCGCCGGCAGGAGCAGGCGAACGGCGCCCGCGTGCCGATCCTGGCGATGACCGCTCATGCCATGAAGGGCGACCGGGAGAAATGCTTTGCGGCGGGCATGGATGGCCACGTGTCCAAGCCGTTCAATCCGGAAGATCTCAGAGAGGGCATCCGCGCGCTGATGACGGCCGTCCGCGCACCGGCCTAAGGCCCGCGTCTGAACTCTTTTCCCGCCCGCCCTTCCCAGGGCGCAGCCGATAAGTGTAGGGTGGGGGGCACCGTCTCGCGAAAACTGAGCTGGATTGCTGCTGTTTCGGCGCCGGGGGTGCTGCCGGCTCAAACCAGGCAGCCCGCGCTGCTCTGGCTGGGGATCCGGCTGGAGTGGTGGCAGACGCCGTGGCTGCTGGCGCTGGCGGCTTTGCCGCTGCTGCTCGCCGCCCGGGGGCTGTGGCGGCGGCGCATGCGCCGGCTGCTCGAGGAGCAGCGGAAACTAGAAGCCGTCATCGACTCGCGGACCCGCGAGCTGCGCCTCGAGAACGCCCGCGCCGAAGAATCCAGCCGCCTGAAGAGCGAGTTTCTGGCCAACATGAGCCACGAGATTCGCACGCCGATGAACGGCATTCTGGGCATGACCTCGCTCGCCCTCACCACCTCGCTCACCAGCGAGCAGCGCGAGTACCTCGAGATTTCCAAGGCCTCGGCGGAGTCGCTGCTCGTGCTGCTCAACGATGTGCTCGACTTCTCCAAGATCGAAGCCGGCAAACTGGACCTCGATGCAGCCGATTTTTCGCTGCGCCAGTGCCTGGATGGCGCGCTGAAGACGCTCGCCTCGCGGGCCCAGCAGAAGGATCTCGAGCTGGGCTGCGAGATCGGCGAGGGCGTGCCGGATATGCTGGTGGGAGATTCCCACCGGCTGCGGCAGGTGCTGCTCAACCTGATCAGCAACGCCATTAAGTTCACCGAGCGGGGATGGGTGCTCGTGGAGGTGAAGGTGGAGTCTGCGCCGCAAGATGCTGGTGCGGAGTCGGCGGCGGCGGAAAAAGCATGGCTGCAGTTCTCCGTGCGAGACACCGGGATCGGGATCCCGCCGGAGAAGCAGGGAGTGATCTTCGATGCGTTCCGGCAAGCGGACGGATCGACGACGCGGAAGTACGGCGGGACCGGGCTGGGGCTGGCGATCTCGGCGAAGCTGGTGGATCTGATGGGAGGAAAGATTTGGGTGGAGAGCGCGGCGGGCCGCGGCAGCACGTTTCGTTTCACGGTCCGCTTCGGGCGGGCACAGCAGAGGGCGGAGGTTAAGCCGGTGGAGGGCCGATACGTCCCCACACCGCAGGCGAGGCTGCTGCGGATCCTGCTGGCCGAAGACAACCTGGTGAACCAGGTGGTGGCCGTGCGGCTGCTGGAGAAGATGGGGCACCGGGTGACGGTGGCGGCCAACGGGCGGGAGGCGCTGGCAGTCTTGGAGCGGGAGACGTTTGACGCGGTTCTGATGGATGTGCAGATGCCGGAGATGGACGGTCTGGAGGCCACCGCCGCGATCCGCGAGCGCGAGAAGGCCGCCGGCGGCCACATGCCGATCCTGGCGCTGACCGCGCACGCCATGAAGGGCGACCGGGAGAGATGCCTGGCGGCGGGCATGGATCACTATCTGGCCAAGCCCATCCGCGACGCTGAGCTGGCCGAGTCGCTGCGAGCGCTGGCCGCGGCCATACCTCCGGCCGGTTCCGAGCCCGCTTCGCCGCCCGGCGGTTCTGCCGGCGACGCCCCCCCGGCATAGCGGCCGCCGCCACGCGGGCGAGCCCGGCGCGGAAGCCGCGGCCGCGCACGGTTCATCTTGCAGATATTATTGCGACATACGCCACGGCGAGCGGTCCGTCCATTGCTTCAGGGCGGCGGCCGCCCACGCTGCCGGCTTGTCCGAGTGGCAGACGTTGCAGGGGTTGGGAATCTTCAAGCTTTCCGTCTCGGCGGGCGTGATGAAGCGAAAGGTATGCGCGCGGACCTTCACGTCGGCGATGGTCTCTTCGATTTTCGGCATGTGGCAGGCGGTGCACTCGTTGCCGGAGCTGCCCGCTTTATGATGCGTGTGCGCCTCGATGCTGGCGGCGTGCGGCCCGTTGGGCGAGCTGGGGCCGTGGCACTCCAGGCACATCACGGTGGCCGGCTTGAGCAGGAGCGCGTTGTTCTCCGTGCCGTGCGCATCGTGGCAACTGAAGCAGGTGACGCCGCGGGTGTACATGACGCTCTGGACGAAGTCGTTGCCTTGCATGCGATTCTTGTGCGCCGTTCCGTCGGCGAAGTGAGTGAAGGAGGCTTCTCCCAATTTGTGCTCTTCGAGATCCCAAAAATCGCTCAGCCGCAGCCCGACGCGGAAACCAACGGGCCAGTCGTAGTATTTTCCTTCGATGGGGTTTTTCGGCGGCCGGCCCTGGGAGTGGCATTGGATGCAGACGTCGTTGGCCTGCACATAATCGAGGCGGGCCGGATTCACAATATTGGAACGCGACGGCTGCTTGACGTGCTCGCTGCCGGGGCCGTGACAGCGTTCGCAGCCTACGTTCCACTCCGCCGGGGTCTTGGTGGAAATGTCATAGCCGACTGAATGGCAGCCATCGCAGAGCGGGCCGGTGGGGCGCTTGAGATTGTCGGGAGGATAGAGCGGCGCCCACCAGTCGGTGCCGTTGCGGACGAAATAAGGCCGCCAGATCCGATGGGTGGTGTCCCACTGGGCGGGCAGCGGAAAATAGTCGTCGCCGACCTTCTTGAAATAGCGCTGCTTCCATTTGCCGCCGTAAACGAAGGCGATGTCGGCCTTGGTGAAGTTGAGAAGCGGGTCGGGCTTGGCGAGATCAGGGATGATGGCTTCGGGGTGTTCCCGCGGATCGACCACGACGTTGGCCATGCGGGTCTTCCGCCAGCGCTCGTAGATACTGCTGTGACATGTCTTGCAGGCGGCGGAGCCGACGTACGTTGCGGAGCCGGACGGGCCCTGTGCGAGTAACGAGACGCTCAGGCAGAGCAGAGCGGCGAGGCAGGGTAAGGGGCGAAACATGGGCAGAGCATTTCGAGTGTAGCAAATTCCGGTAGGGGCGCCGGGCCGGCGGCGGAGCAAGTTTACATATGCGGGGAGCGGCGAATCATTTCTCGACGACGGAGCGCGGGGTCGCCCTGCCCCCGGCGATATACTGGGATTACTATTTGGTCCCTGGTGGAACATGTCCGGTCATGACCGAGATCCCCGTTTCGCGGGTTCTCAACGCACTTCTCAGTAAGGGCTTCGAACGCTACGAGAGCCATCACACGATGCTCTGGCTCGTCGTCGCGCTACGTGAGCCTGATGATCGAACGCGGGCACGTGCGTCCCTGAGCGGGTCTTAAGAATCGGTACCGCGTCTACGCCGCCGGCGGGTGGTCGAGGATCTGCTCGTTCTTTTCGTCCCACCAGAGCTTCTTGCCCTGCCAGTAGGAATGCGCGGCCATGATGATGGCGACGGCGTGCTTGATGCCGGTGTGGATGTCGCCGTTGGGCTGCTTGCGGCTGCGCATGCAGGTGACCCAGTTGTCGAAGTGCCCTTTGCTGTCGTCGCTCGGGTTCATGGTCGGCGGCGGGGCGCCTTCGACGGTGATGGCCTTCTCCTCGGCGATGGTGTGCAGATCGGGACGCGCCGCGCGCCAGTCGGTCGCCTTGCCGCCCTTGGGGGTGAGGGTCCATTTCTGGCTGCCCTCGCCGCCCTCGGCCCACAGCGTGCCGTTCTTGCCCATGATGGCCGAGTGCGTGCCAAAGCTGTTGCCGAACTGCGTCTGGTAGACGAAGGAGAAACCCTTCTTGTAGGTGGCGACGGCGGTGAAGGTGTCGGGGTTCTCGCGACCGTCCTCCCACACGTAGATGCCGCCGTTGGCCACCATGCTCACCGGGCAGTCCTCGTCCATGTAGAAATGCACCAGGCCGGAGCCGTGGCTCATCCACTGGTCGGCGATGCCGCTCGAAAAATCCTTGTGCAGGCGGAACTCGGTGTAGACGACGGGATCGAAGGGGCGATACGGCTTGCCCAGCAGCCAGCGCTTCCAGTCGGTGGTTTCCTCGCTCAGATATTTGAGCGCGGGGTTGTTGGGGTAGTGCCAGCGCTCTTCGTTCTTGTTCCACACCTGCTCGATGCGGCTGATCTTGCCCAGCGAGCCGGAGCGAACGATGTCGCGCACCGCGTTCTGGTAGGGGTCGCTGACCCACTGCGAGCCCATCTGGACGATCTGCTTCGAGCCGAGCACGGTGTCACGGGCGAGCTTAGCCTCTTCAAGGACGTTGGCCATCGGTTTTTCGCAGTAGCAGTCCTTGCCGGCGCGCACCACGTCGACCAGGATCTTGGCGTGCTGGAAATCGCCGGTGGCGATCATGACGGCGTCGACGTCCTTGAGCGCCAATAGGTCTTCCGAGTACTTAAAGGCCTGCGGCTTGCGGCCGAACTTCTTCTCGACGTCTTCGGTGGCCATGTCGCGATGATAGTTCCAGATGTCGCACACGGCGATGATCTCGACGTTCATGTCCTTGGCCGAGGTTTTGGCCATGCGCCGGTGGCCGCGGCTGCGTCCGCCGGTGCCGATGAGGCCGATGTTGATGCGGTCGTTCGCGCCGATGACTCGTGAATAAGAGGCGGCGCTCAAAGCGCCCGCCGCTGCGGCGCCCGCGCCGGCCGCCGCCGCTCCTAAGAAACCGCGCCTGCTAAGATCATTTGCCATGGGGCCCTCCCGTGATTCGATCCGATTGTAGCACCGTTTTGGAACCGCCGATGAACGCCGATAAACGCAGAAAGCGAATACTTGTGTTCATCGGTGGTTTCATGGTTTAGAATTGCTGGACTGGAGAGTGGATCATGAAAAACTGGCTGGGGGCGGCAATAGTTTTGGCGGCGGTGGCGGGGCTTGCGCTGGGGGCGCAGCCGGCGGGGGTGGGCAGCATCCAGCGCGCTGATCCGGCGATTGACAGGCTGGTGCCGGCGGGTGCGAAGATCGAGAAGCTGGCGGGCAATTTCAAGTTCACGGAAGGGCCGATCTGGATTCACGCCGGCTATCTGCTGTTCAGCGACATTCCCGCGAACTCCATTATGAAGTGGACGCCGGACGGGAAGGTGTCGGTGTTTCGGCATCCGGTTTTTCCGGGGAAATTTCCGGAGGGGCAGCTCATCGGGTCGAACGGCCTGACGCTCGATCACCAGGGCCGGCTGATTTCGTGCGAGCACGGCAACCGGCGCGTGGCGCGCACCGAGAAGGACGGCAAGATCACCGTGCTCGCCGACCGTTATGAGGGCAAGCGCCTGAGCAGCCCGAACGACGCGGTGGTCAGCAAGGCCGGCCACATTTATTTCACCGACCCGCCCTACGGCCTGGCGAAGCAGGACGACGATCCGGCCAAGGAGACGCCGTTCAACGGCGTTTACCGCATTGTGACGCCGGGCAAGCCGGAGTTGCTGATCCGCGATATGACGCGGCCCAACGGCCTGGGCTTCTCGCCCGATGAGAAGAAGTTTTACGTGGGAAATTCGGATCCTAATCAGAAGATCTGGCGCGTTTACGACGTGAAGCCGGACGGTACGCTGGCCAACGGCAAGCTGTTTTACGACGTGACGAAGGAGGCCGCCGAGGGGCTGCCCGACGGCATGAAGCTCGACACGCGCGGCAACCTGTATTGCACGGGCCCGGGCGGCATCTGGGTGTTCTCGCCGCAAGGCAAGCATCTGGGAACGATTGCGCCGCCGGAAGTGCCGGCCAATTTGAACTGGGGCGACGCGGACGGCAAGACGCTTTACATCACGGCGCGGACGGGACTCTACCGGATCCGGACGAGCGCGGTGGGGATACGGCCGTAAGCGGTGTACCTTTCACTCAACAGCACGCTGGTGGCGGGGCGGGTGGCGTGGCCGGAGTTTGCGCGCCTCGCGGCGAAGACGGGATTTCCCGGCGTTGATGTGAGCCTCGACGGCGCGATGGCGGAGGGGCTCGCGGCGACGCGGCGGTTGCTCCAGACGCTCGAGCTGCGGCCGGCGGTGGTAGGGCTGCCGGTCGAGTTCCGCATAGACGACGCGGAGTTCACGCAGACGCTTCCGAAGCTCGAGCCGGCCTGCCAGTTTGCGGCGGCCATCGGCTGCCCGCGCATGACCACGTGGCTGCTGCCCTCGAGCGACACGCCGGCCGCCGAGCTGCGCAAGACGCTGTGCGAGCGGTTTCGCCGCTGCGCCGACGTGCTGGCGCGCTGCCACCTGCGGCTCGGCCTGGAGTTCATCAGCCCGCTGCATTTGCGCCAGCTCCACCGCTACGAATTCATCTGGCGCATGAATGACATGCTCGCCTTCGCCCAAGAGTGCGGGCCCAACGTCGGGCTGCTGCTCGATTCCTGGCACTGGCATCACGCCGGGGCCACGCCGGCCGACATTGTGGCCGCCGGGCGCGAGCGGATCGTGCACGTGCAGGTGAACGACGCGCCCGACTTGCCGCCGGAGAAGATTCGCGACAACGAGCGGCTGCTGCCGGGCGAGGGGGTCATCGACCTGGTGGGATTTTTTCACGCGCTTCAGAAGATTGGCTACGCCGACGGCGTGAGCGTGGAGGTGTTCGGGCGCGGGCTGAAGGACATGCCGCCGGAAGAAGGGGCGCGGCTGGGGCTGGAAGCGGGACGCAAGGTGCTGCGGAAAGCGGGAGTGCTAAGATAGCAGCCAGGAGAGGCCAGCATGAAGGGTAATGACAAAGTCCTGAAGTGCCTGAACGAATCGCTGAAAGCCGAGCTGACCGCCATCAACCAGTATTTCCTGCACGCTTCGATGTGCAAAAACTGGGGGTACGAGCGGATGGCCAAGAAACAGCGGGAAGAGTCGATCGGGGAGATGAAGCACGCCGAGCTGCTCATCAACCGCATCCTGTTTCTGGAAGGCGTCCCCAACATGACGGACCTCTATCCGATCAAGGTGGGCAAGAGCGTGAAGGAGCAGCTCGAGAACGACCTGAAGCTGGAGCTGGACGCGCAGGCGCAACTGAACGGGGCTATCGAGACGGCGGTCGCTGCCGGCGACAACGCCTCGCGCGAGCTGTTCGAGGAGATCCTGACGGACGAGGAAGAGCACAT
>DASQHK010000132.1:0-5307 GCA_035632135.1 Bryobacterales bacterium | reverse complement strand
TCGGCGGCGGAGAGCGTTCCCTGGCGGAAGGAATGGCCGCCCGCCGCGTTGAGCTGGACGTCCACGCTCTTGAGCGGCTCGCCGGTCTGGGCGGAGAGGCAGCGGCCGCTGATGGATGCTCTCTCGTCATCGGCGGCAGGGACTTGCAGCAGCAGCGCGGCGATGACCAGGCTCCATAGAAAATTCACGGCGCAGGCTCCGCTGCGGCAGCGGTCAGGTCGACCTCGACGTCGGCGCTCGGCTCGATGGCGACCTGCTTGACGGCGCGTCCAGCGCGCTGCCATATCTCCGGCGCGTAGAGCGCGTCGGACTCGATGGCCGGCCAGGCGCAGAGGCGGTAATCGCCGGGACGCACGCGGTCGAAAAACCAGCGGCCGCGCTGATCGGCCTGGACAGTGCGGAAGCGGACGGGCGAGCCGCCCGGCTCGGCGAGCGCCACGCGGGCCTGCGGCAAGGGGGCGGCGCCGCCCGGGGCCTTCACCACGCCGCGGAGGCGGGCAAAATCGAACGCCACGGCCAGGCGCACCGTGGCCGCGGCGCCTTCCGGGACCATGACCTCCGGCGGCTCAAGCGCCTTATTCCCTAATAGTACCCTCTGCAAATAGGCATTGGGCGGCGAAACCAGCTCGATGGTGTAAGCGCCCGGCCAAAGATCGGGAAACTCGAACTTGTAGTCCGGCGGAGGGGCCGCGGTCTCGGCGGTTTCGAGGTCATCGCGATTGGTGACGCGGATACGCACGTCCAGCGGCTTGGCCCTTAGGCGGCCGGATACGGCAAAGCCGACGGCGCCCGCGAGCGACCCGCGGCGGCCGGGGTGCAGCAGCAGGCCCGCGACATTCGCACTTAGCTCGACGGTCTGACGGGCGAGAATCTGCTGGCGCCGCGCCAGGAAGCGCTGTTCGTAGGCCGTGACGATGTAGCCCCCTCCGGGCAGGCCTTCAAAGCTGAAGTTTCCTTCCGGGTCCGGCGCACTCCTGGCGGCAACGGCGCGGTCGGCGGTCATCGCATCCACGGTGATGCGGCCGAGACGTTCGCGGTCGACTTCGGCGATTTTGCCGGCCAGGCGGTAGGAGGTCTCGGCGCCAAACGTCACGTCGATTCCGGCAACCTCGCTGGCGGCGCGCACTTCGATTTCTTCGGCGCGGTTTTCTTCACTCCGGCCGGGATAGTAGAGGGGAAGGAAGAGCAACTCGTTCAGGCGGGTGGGGCGGGCGAGCAGGATGTAGCGGCCGGGCTCGAGGCCGAAGATGCGATAGACGCCGCGGTCGTCGGTCACAGCGCCGGCCCCGGTGGGAGCGCGATGGCGGCCGCCAAAGTGCGTGATGTGCCACGGCGCTACTTGCACGCCCTCGAGCGGCTCGCCGGCCTGGTCAGTGATGCGGCCGGTGATCACGCCGCCGGGGAGCAGATCGAAGTCGGCGCCGCTGACCGCCTCATCAACGGCGAGGTCGAGGATGAGGCGCGACTGGGCGCCGGCGAGGGCTTGGGCCACGTAGCCGCGGCGGGAAGCGCCCACGGAAATCCGCGTGCGCGGCAGCCCGGCCAGCACGTAGCGGCCTTCGGCGTTCGTCTCGGCGGATTGCAGCAGATCGTTCCCGCCGGCGGCACGGGCCATGACGGCGACGCCGGAGAGCGGCCGGCGGCCTGATCCTGATCTCAGGAATACAGAGCCGGAGACAACAGCAGCCTGCGCGGAAAAACTGAGAAAAAAAAGCGCCGCCAGACGCATCCTGTTTATGAGCGTAGCACGCAGCCGGGCGAGGGCGTGGAAGCGCTCGTGTATAATGCAGGCAGGAGCGCAGGGATGAAATCGAGCAAGACCGGCGCAGCCAAAGTGCTGAAGCCCCTGCTGAAGAGCGATCCTTCCTATCCGACCGTGAAGGTGATTCCAGGACCGGCTCGGGTGCCCCGCTGGGTCATTCGCAGGGCTGTGCACGACGTGCTGAAAGCGCACCTGGAGAAAGAACTCGGCCGGCCCATCAAGAACTCGGAGATGCGGCGCGATCCCAAGCTGCCGCCCATCGTTTCGGGCCCCTATCCGGTGCGGCTCGATCCCTACTGGGCCCGCAAGGCGGCGGAAAGAGCCGCCAAGGCCAAGAAAACGAAAACGGCCAAAGCCAAGCGATGAGGGTTGCGCCCTACAACAGGGCCGTCTTTCTCAACTGCCCCTTCGACGACTCTTACCGGCCCATTCGGGACGCCATTGTATTCACCGTTTACGACGCGGGACTGACACCGCGCTGCTCGCTCGAGTTCGACGACGCGACCGAGAACCGCATCGACAAGATTTTTCGCATGATCGGCCAGTGCCGGCTTGGAATCCACGACATCTCGCGCACGGAGAGCGATCCGGTCAACGCGCTGCCGCGGTTCAACATGCCGCTCGAGCTGGGGATCTTCCTGGGGGCCAAGCGCTTCGGCGGCAGGGCACAAGGCGGGAAATCGTGCCTGGTGCTGGGCCGCGAGCCGTATCAATATCAGAAGTATTTATCGGATGTGGCGGGGCAAGACGCGCACGCCCATCACAACGACCCCAAGTCAGCGGTGGCCGAGGTGCGCGGCTGGCTGCGCACGGCGTCCGGGCGAAGCGCCATTCCCGGCGGCGAGGAAATCTGGAGCCGCTACCTGCGGTTCCAGCAGCAACTGCCGGAGATCGGGCGTCACATGAAGGTCAAGACCGAGGAAATGACGTTCATAGAATTCAGCATCGCAGTGGATGGCTGGCTGCGCGAGAACCCTCTGACCTCGCTGAGATGATGCCGCGGCGAGCGTAGCGAGAAGGCGGATTGCAAGGGAGGGATTGTGATGCATCGGAGATTTGCTTCTCTATTGCTGATGGCGCTCGCCGCCACCGTGCTGCTCCAGGCGCAGCAAGGCGCGCAGCTCAATGACGGCGATGCGCACGGCGATGCTCCGTACTTGCTCGAGGACGGCTGGACGCCGCTGCTCGACGGCAAGGATCTCAGCGGCTGGCATGGGCAGGACGGCCAGCCGCTGCAGTGGTTCACCACCCGGGCCATCCGCTGGGAGCGGCTGCTGGGACCGACGCGGCTGATGGCCACGCCGGGACCGGGCGGGAAGATCCTCAACAGCGCGCAGGGCCGCACGTCGAACCTGGTAACGGACGAGAAATTCGGCGACGTGGAGCTGTACCTGGAATTCATGCTGGCCAAGGGATCCAACTCCGGTGTGTATTTGCACGGCCTATACGAGGTGCAGATCTTCGACAGCTACGGCTCGACCGAGCCGGTGACGTCGTCGGACTGCGGCGGCATCTACCATCGCTGGATCGACAACCACGGCGTGGGCGGCTCGGCCCCGTCGCGCAACGCCAGCCGCCGGCCGGGCGAGTGGCAGTCGTTCCACATCTGGTTTCGCGCTCCGCGCTTCGATTCGAGCGGCCGCAAGATCGAGAACGCGCGGTTCATCCGCGTGCTGCACAACGGCCTGCCGGTGCAGAATAACGTGGAGGTGGATGGGCCGACGCGCGCGGCGATGAATCATCCCGAAGCGGCGACCAATCCGCTGATGCTGCAAGGGGACCACGGGCCGGTCGCATTCCGGAACATCTACATCCGGCCGCTGCGCGCGATTATTGAGAGGTAGAAGCCGCCGCGTCCGCACTCGGGCCCTGGGCCGCATTGTAGTGTTGTTATAATTTGAGTTGCCTCACCCCGCTTCGAAACCGCCCGGCCCGCGGACCATGCTGCTGGCGCTCGCGACGCTGCTGGCGCTGGTGCTGGTGCCGTTTCTATTCTGGCGCGGGACGTGGTTTGGCCGGCCGCTGACCAATGGCCAGATCGAGGAGTACCTCAACGACAACGCCAAGCCGCGGCATGTGCAACACGCCCTGGCGCAGCTTTCCACCCGCATCGAGCGCGGCGATCGCAGCGTGGAGCGGTGGTATCCGCGGCTGTGCGCGCTGGCGTCGAGCCCGGTGGTCGAGTTGCGCGTGACCGACGCCTGGCTGATGGGGCAGGACAACCAGTCCAGCGCGTTTCACCAGACGCTGCTCAACCTGCTGGGCGATCCGGAGCCGCTGGTGCGGCGCAACGCCGCGCTATCCCTGGCCCGCTTCGGTGACGCGGCGGGCCGACCGGAGCTGGATGCCATGCTGCGGCCGTTTGCGCTGCGCGCGCCGGCCAGCGGCGTGTTGCGCTACCGGCTCAACGTGCGGGACGAAGCCGAGCGCGGCACGGTCGTGGCGCGGGTCGAGACGGGCCGCGGCGAAACGGTGGAGGTTCGCGCGGGCGTGCCGGGCAAGCTGCAAGCCAGGATCGCCGGCGAGGGGGCGCCCGTGACGGCAGGAGAAGAGATCGCGCGGCTCGAGCCAAGCGCCGACCACGTGTGGGAAGCGCTGCGGGCGCTTTACCTGGTGGGGACAGCGGAAGATCTCAGCGATGTGGAGAGATACGTGCGGCCGCTGCCGGCGTGGCCGGCCAGAATTGCCGAGCAGGCGAAACTCACGGCTCAGCAGATTCGGGCGCGAGCGGGCAACTGAGCGCGGCGGTACACTGGAGGCAGAGCAATGGCTGCCGAGAGCGGTCTCCGCGTTTCCGACGCGCTGTTTGCAGGGCTTACCGCCGATGCCCTGATCCATTCCTACCGGATCCTTTACACGTCACGCCGCCTGGACGACCGCGAGATCATCCTGAAGCGGCAGAACAAGATTTTCTTTCAGGTCAGCGGCGCGGGGCACGAAGCCATCGGCGCGGCGGCGGGCCTCACCCTCAAAGCGGGTTTCGACTGGGTGTATCCATACTACCGGGATCGCGCCCTGTGCCTCACTCTGGGCGTGACGCCGGAAGAAATGCTGTTGCAGGCGGTGGGCGCGGCGCGCGACCCCGCGTCCGGAGGCCGCCAGATGCCCTCCCACTGGGGCCACGCGCGCCTGCGCATCGTCTCTGCGTCGAGCCCCACCGGGACACAGTTCCTGCAGGCCGTGGGTTGCGCGGAGGGCTGCCGCCTGCTGGGACGCGGCGCTTCCGAGGCCGAGATCGTGCTCGTCACCGGCGGCGACGGCTCGACCAGCGAGGGCGAGTTCTGGGAGGCGCTGAACGCCGCCTGCCTCGGCCGCCTGCCGGTGCTGTTTCTGATCGAGGACAACGGCTACGCCATCTCGGTCCCCATCGAAGCGCAGACCGCCGGCGGCAGCATCTCGCGCCTCGTCTCCGGCTTCCCCGATCTGCTCACGCGCGAGGTGGACGGCACGGAGTTTCTGGCTTCCTGCCAGGCGATGGCGGACGCGGCTGCCTACTGCCGCGCCGGCGGCGGACCCGCGCTGGTTCACGCCCGCGTGACCAGGCC
>DASQHK010000131.1:0-7873 GCA_035632135.1 Bryobacterales bacterium | reverse complement strand
TACAGGTTCACGTCGCCCTGGATGCGTCCCTGCGGATTGAGCAGAAAGTGGTAGTTACCTTGCCCCGGCCGGAGGCCTTTCACGTCGTTGGAAAGCAGATTGTGCAGGAAGCGCACGCGGTCGCGGCCGGTGGCGCGAATTTTGCCGCGCGCTGAAAGGTCCAGCCACGCCGCCGATTCGTGCAGCGCGATGTAACCAGGACTGCCGGCCGGCATGTTAATAATTCCGCCGCAAGTAAGCTGAAAGAAGCAGCACGATGATCCCCGAAATGGCCGCGCCCGCGATAAGCCGCGGCCGCCGCGCATCGCGCGCCGGGTTCACCCCCGGCGGCACAGCCAGCAGGATCGCTACTGTGAAGACATGGAGGGCCAGCAGAATTTTGACGCCCAGAATCATGTGGTACGACGGCGGCCGCTCCGTGATGCGCGTCAGGTAGTTGTAGAGCCCGGTGATCACCAGCACGGCGATCACGGTGAAGGAGAGCGGCCGCGCCCGCGCCACCAGTTGCGCCGCCAGTTTCCAGCGCGCCTCCTGCGGCACCTCCGCCAGCGACGGCCCCAGCACCCGCCAGACATAAATGAACGCACCCACCCCGGTCACTGCCGCCGTGATGTGCAGCCACTGCATCAGCGTGTCGAGCACTTGCATTTTTTTATCCTAGCAACGCTCTATACTAACAGAGGCCGCAGCCTCCCCTATGATCCACGAAATCCTTCCCGTCGGAATGCTGCAGTGCAACTGCTCGATCTTCGGCGACGAGAACAGCCGCGAAGGTCTGGTCATCGATCCCGGCGACCAGATCGACGACATCCGGGCCGTTCTCGACCGCCACGGGCTGCGCCTGACCGCCATCGTGATTACGCACGCCCACATCGACCACATCGGCGGGGCGGCGCGCCTGCATCGCCTCACGGGCGCTCCGGTCTACATGAGCGCGCGCGACCTTCCCATTGCCCATCAGCTAGACATACAGGCCGGGTGGCTGGGCGTTCCCGCGCCGGAAGCGCCCGCCATCGATGTTCCCATCGTTGAGGGCGACGTCATCACGCTGGCCGACCGGACCTTTCAGGTCCTCGACACGCCCGGCCACACGCCCGGCAGCGTGAGCCTGCTGCTGGCCTCCGAAAACAAGCTGCTCGCCGGCGATACCCTGTTTCGCGAGAGCATCGGCCGCACCGATCTGCCCGGCGGCGATGGCCGCAAGATTCTGGCGTCCATCCGCGACAAGCTGCTTCCGCTGGATGACTCGCTGGTTGTCGTTCCCGGCCACGGCGCCCTCACCACCATCGGCCACGAGCGCGAGCGCAACCCCTTCTTGCGCGGCCTGTAAAGCGTCGCGCTAAGAACGCAAAGGTCCGCCAAGGCGCGGGGTGGTCCCTACTTCAAGTAGGGCAGCATTTGCTTGAACTCCGCCCGGTCGCTGCGGCCCAGCAGCTCGTAGATCGCCATTTCGGTCGAGGAAATCACCGCGCCGGCCGCCCGCATCCGCTCGAGGCCCACCTGGACGTTGGACGCGCTGCGCGAGCTGGTGGCGTCGCCCGCCACGTGAACCTTGTAGCCGGCGTTGAGCGCCCCCAGCACGGTCTGCGCCACGCAGATGTGGGTCTCGATGCCTGCTACCAGCAGCGTGTGCGAGCGCGGCGCTTCGCTCTCCAGGCGCTTCGCGATCCGCTCGTCGCCCAGGCAGCCGAACGACAGCTTGTCCATGGGATCCTCCGGCAGCAGGCACGCCACCTCCGGGGCGGTCGCCCCCAGCCCTTTGCGGTACTGCGTCGTGGGGATAGTCTTCAGCCTGAGGATTTGGGCCAGCCGCAGAATCTTCGCCACGTTCGCCAGCAGCCGGTCGCGTTCCCAGATGTACGGCAGCAGCTTTTCTTGCAGGTCGATCACGAGCAGGGCCGTCGTTTCCGGCCGCAGCAGTTCCGCGCTCGGCGCCATGGGATTATTGTAGACCGCCCGCCGCCCGGCGGGCTGCCGGCGGGGCCGCTGAAAATAATTCCGCCCAGGAACGCGATTCGCTTCCGGACTGTGATACACTGATATTGCGTTTGAGTCTCTTGCTCCTCGCTTTGAACTGATCTTCACGAGAACCGTTCGTAGTCGTCGACAGGAGTCCGAATAGCTCAACAGAACAGAAAAGGTAAGGATTTAAGCAATGAAGGAAAAAGGTATTGTGAAGTGGTTCAATGCGGCCAAGGGTTTTGGCTTCATTCAGCGCGAGAACGGCGAGGACGTGTTTGTGCACTTCTCCGCCATCCAGGCCAACGGCTACCGCAGCCTGGACGAAGGCGCGCAGGTGGAGTTTTCGGTGAAGAAGGGCCCCAAGGGCCTGCAAGCCGAAGACGTCGCCGTCGTCTAAGGCGCCTGATTTCCGGAAGCCGGGGCGTCCGCCCCGGCCTTCCTTCCTATCTCCGATACAAATAGAGGGTGTGTGTGCGCCCGTCGCCCTCGTCGTTGTCTTCCACGCTGAGGGTCTTGTCGGCCTTCCAGGCGGGGAAGTCGAAGTCGTGCGACACCACGCGGGTTCCTTGGCGCATCTGCTTCTCGAGCAGTGGCTGGATTTTTTCGTTCGAGGAGGGCAGCAGGTAGACGGTGATAAGGTCCGGCTTGGAGAAGTCGGCCTTGGTCAGGTCGCCCTTGACGATGGTCGCCATCTTCGCCAGCCCCAGCTCTTTGATGCGCCCCATGCTCTTGCGCCACAGCTCGTCGTCGATCTCGTAGCCGACCGAGTGCGCGCCGAATTTGTGCGCGGCCATGATCACGATGCGCCCGTCGCCGCTGCCCAGGTCGTAGTGCCACTCGCCCTTCTTCAGCTCGCCCAGCTCCAGCATCTTCTGCACAATCATTTCCGGCGTCGGGTAATAGGGCGCCAGCTTCTCCGGCTCCTGCTGTTGGGCCGGAGCCGCGGCGACGAAAAAGCCGGCGGCCGCCAGCAGCGCCGCCAGAACTGTTCCCACGAAGATTCTGCGAGACATGATTCTCCTCCTCACCGCCGCACGAGGCCGGAGGTCCAAAGGCCGCGGCCTTCAGGCGACGCAGCGCAGCTCGCGCGTTGCGCCAATGGTACCATGTCTGGCGGAGCTGCCATGGAACTGGTTATCGTCGAGATGAACATTCCCGAGGGAGCGAACCTCATCCTCGGCCAGACCCACTTCATCAAGACCGTCGAAGACCTTTACGAGGCCATCGTCACCAGCGTGCCGCAGATGAAATTCGGCATCGCGTTCAACGAGGCTTCCGGCCACTGCCTCACGCGGGTCGACGGCAACGACGAAGCGCTCGAGCGCGTGGCCGCCGAAAATGCCGCCGCTCTCGCCGCCGGCCACACCTTCGTGATCGTGCTGCGCGAAGGCTACCCGATCAACGTTCTGAATCGCATCAAGGCTGTTCCCGAGGTCTGCAATATTTTCTGCGCCACGGCCAATCCGGTCGAGGTGATCCTCGCCCAGACGGAGCAGGGCCGCGGCGTGCTCGGCGTGGTGGATGGCTTTTCGCCCAAGGGCGTGGAGGACGCCGCCGGCACGGCCTGGCGCCGCGATTTGCTGCGAAAATTAGGCTACAAGCGTTAGCGCCGCATCGCCTCCAGCGCGGCCAGATCAAACTCCTTATACAGATCGAGGCAAAACAGGTCCGGCGCGTCCTGGTATTTTACCGGCTTCTCGACGAGTTCCCGCAGCGACCTCATGCCCTTATGTATTACCACGTCGGAGAATAGCCCAGGCTCGAGCGCCGCCGCCGTGAGCGCAATCACTTGGCTGCGGATGCCGGTCGCTTCGAGCCGCGCTTTCACCCCTTTCTGCTTCGCCACCGCCAGAAGCTGCGCCGCCTCGATCCCCAGCGGACGCTCGCCCATGGTATCCAGCATCTGCGCATAGCTCGATGGCCCCGGCTTCTGCGGCGCGGCATCGCCGGTGAAAACCAGGTCGAGCGCCAGCACCTGCTCGCCGCGATTCACGCGGTCCGACACGACTTCCCCGGCCGCCTTCTTGCCTTTGTCGTCGAGCACGATCGTCACCGGAGCATTTTGCGGAGCGGCAATCGCCTTCAGCCACACCCCCGCCGCGCTGAGGCCGTTGTCAAAATCCAAGCGGTACGACTCCGTCTGCAGGCCCTTGTTTTTGCTGTTGCTGAGCGCCCACGCGCGCGCGACCTTCGTTTGCTGGTACCGGATCACTTTCCGCAGCCGCTCCCGCGCATCGGCTCCGGCAGCGGGCGGCTGCACGCTGTCGGCCATCTTTCGCGCCAGGCCCAGAATGGTGAGGTTGTTCTGCGGCAGCGCGACCTTCAGCTCCTCCGTGCTCTTGATCTCCGCATCCACCGGAGTTTCCTTTTCCGCCGCCGGCAAGCCGAAGCTCCCGGTGAAAAAGCGGTACGACTGCTGCCGATTGTCGAGCTGATAGTTATGCGAGCCCGGGTCCCGGTTCTCGTGCCACTGAAAGACGCTTTCTTTTCCATAAAGCCGGAAGAACGGCTTCACCTCGTCGAAGATGTACGGCTTCACCAGCGGCGCCCGAAAACAGCAATCGTCCTCGGCGTTATACATCAGCAGGGTCGGCCGCGGCGCGCGCATCGCGGTGAGGGTAGAGTAATCGGCATAGAGCAGGAGATCGCTCGGGTTCTGCTCGATGTCGCCGGTGTCCTGCGGGCGCTCGATGCGCGACACCGCCGCCGCATAGCCCGCCACCGGCGCCGACGCCGCCACCCGCTCATCGAGCGCGCTCAGGATGATGGTCTGCCAGCCGCCGCCCGAAAGCCCGGTCACCCCGAGCCGCTGCCGGTCCACATTCGGCTGCTGCGCCAGGTAATCCAGGCCTTTCCGCATCTCCAGATAGAACAGCCCGACGCCGTTCGCGCCGAGCAGATTGAGTTGCGCGACGTACCAGTGGTCGTTCTCCTCGCTCGCCAGGTCGCCGAAGTGAAACCACTCCAGGTTGAGCGAGACGATTCCCTGGCGGGCCTGGTTGATGCACCGCTTCTGCTTATATTCGACCGACTTGCCCGGCGGCCCCACGTGCCCGTTCACGTTGAGGATCGCCGGCGCCTTCCCCGACGCGTTCTCCGGCTCATAGAGAATCGCGCTCGACCAGAACCCCGGCACGATCTCGTAGCGCAGCTTGCGCGCCCGGTAACCGGCCCCGCTCGGAAGCGGCCCCGCATCCTCAAACTTCGGCGGCGCCTCCACCCATTCCCGCGGCCAGCCATGGAACACCACGCGTTCCAGAATCTCCGGCCGCAATCGCTTCTGTTCCTGGGTCCACTGCGCCGCGGAGGACGCCGCGGCAAGCTTAGGCGCCCGCTTGATGAGATAGTCGCGCAGCTCGAGCGCTGCGACATCGGGCGATTGGAGGGCCGGCTCCAGGTAGCGCTGCACGTCCCGCGCTGCCGTTTGCGCCGGGGCCGCCGCGGCCGCCAGCAAAAGGGCCAGACCGGCCACCGCGAGCCGGCGGGCCGCACACTTCAGGTCAAAGTTCCACATGCCCATCGAGTATGCTACATTTTCCGCCATGAGAAAACTTATCTTGCTTTGCGCTTGCTTCCTGGCGGCGCTGCCGCTCTCCGCCCAAATCGTCGCCTTCAACAAGGACATGCTCCTCAAGTACACCCCTCTCAACCCGTTCCCGCGTTTTGAGGACGGCCGGCCCAACGTCCCCGATGAGGTGATGAAGCCCCTCGAAGGCACCAGCTCGGAGGAGGTTTGGGGCGCACTGCGCGCCGCCGGCTACCCCAACCAATGGGAGGGCGGCTGGCGCATCCTCCATCCCGAGAAGAAGCTCATCGGCCGCGCCGTCACCGCGCAGTTCATGCCGGTGCGCAAGGACATCAACGACGTGATCAACGCCGACGCCAAAGCCGCCGGCATGGGACGAAGCCAGAACCAGCGCGTCATCGACATGCTCAAGCCCGGCGACGTGATTGTCGTGGACCTGTTCGGCAAAATTGAAAATGGGACCTTCGTCGGCGACAACCTCGCCACCGCCATTTACGCCGCCAGCCGCACGGGCATGGTCATTGACGGCGCGGTGCGCGATCTGGAAGGCATCCAGCCCATTCCGATGGCCGCCTACATCCGCGGCGTGCATCCCACGGCCATCGGCAACGTCATGCTCACCGGCATCAACGTACCGATCCGTGTCGGCAACGTGACGGTCATGCCCGGCGACGTCGTCTTCGGCGATAACGAAGGCGTCAGCTTCATCCCGCCGCACATGATCAAGGAAGTGGTCCACCACGCCGAGGTCACCGAGCTGCACGACATCTGGACCAAGGGCAAGCTCGCCACCGGCAAGTACAAATCGAGCGAGATCTACGGCATGCCCAAGGACCCCGCGCTGCTGAAGGAGTACAACGACTGGATCGCCCAGGAGAAGGCGAAGCGCGGCATTAAGTAAAGTCCAGCATTGACCGACATCCGATGCCGGATAAACCCATCGTCTTCACCGAGCACGCGCGAGAACGAATGAAAGCGCGAGGAGCGGCCGAGGATGAGGTTCGGCAAGCCATCCGAATCGGGGAGCGGGAGCCGGCGCAGCGGGGTTTGGTTCTTTACAAGCTGAATTTGGATTTCCATCGCCAGTGGGCGGGAAGGTACTATGCTGTAAAGCAGGTGGCCCCGGTGGTTGCCAACGAGGGAGATCGGTTGGTTGTCGTGACGGTCTACATTTTCTATTTTTAAGGGAGCGCAGCGATGAAGATCACCTACGATAAACAATCCGACGCGCTTTACATACGCTTGCTGGACGGCGATTATGAGTGCCGCGTCGTGCGGCTCAGTGATGATGTGGCGCTGGATTTCGCGGCAGGCGAGAAGCTGGTCGGGATCGAGGTGCTGGGGGCCAGCCGCCTTTTTGAGAATCCGGAAGCTCCCGCCGTCTCGCTCGAAGCAGTGGGCGTAAAGTAGGAGAGCGGAGGTGTTCATGCATACCAATCGCAGGCAGTTCTTGCAGCGGGCCGCCGTTGCTGCCGCCGCGGCCGCGCCGATGATCCTGCCGCCCGCCGCGCGTGGCGCCAATGACCGCGTCGTCTTCGGCCTCATCGGCGCGGGCGGCCGCGGCCGCTCCGTCACCGGCAGTTTCCGCGAGGCCGGCGCCCAGTGCGCGGCGGTGGCCGACATCTACGAGCCCAATCTCGCCAAAGGCCTGACAGCCGCGGGCGAAGGCGCCGCTCCCTACAACGACTACCATCAGCTTCTCGCCCGCAAGGATCTCGACGCCGTCCTCATCGCCACACCGGACCACCAGCACGCTCCGATGCTGTTTGCCGCGCTTGCCGCGGGCAAAGATGTCTACCTCGAAAAGCCCATGTCGCACTCCATCGAGCAGGGCATCGAGATGATTCGGAAAGTTCGGGCCACCGACCGCATCGTCCAGGTCGGCATGCAGCGCCGCAGCTCGCCCTCTGTCATCGCCGCCAAGAGCATCGTGGACCAGGGCCTGCTCGGGAAGGTCTACCTCTGCCGCGTGCAGTGGTTCTGGAACGTCTCTCACCCGCTCGACAACAGCCCGCTGCCGGGCAAGGTCGAGTGGGACAAATTTCTCGGCGACGCCCCTCAGCGCCCCCTCGAGCCCATGCGCTTCCGCAACTGGCGCTACTTCTGGGACTACTCCGGCGGCAACATGACCGACCAGGGCACGCACCTCATGGACGTGGTGCAGTGGTTCAACGCCGCCGGCACGCCGAAGTCGAGCGTGTGCCAGGGCTTCGTCTATGGAATGACCGGCTCGGAAACCCCCGACTGCTTCAACGCCACTTTCGATTACGGCAAGATGATGGCCACCTGGACCCTCAACTACAACAACGACTATCAGGACGGCTGGACCATCTTCCTGCACGGCAACAAGGGGACCATGGTGCTCGACAACGACGGCTTCCAGGT
>DASQHK010000130.1:0-4046 GCA_035632135.1 Bryobacterales bacterium | reverse complement strand
CTGATCGCGCAAGTGGCGGATCAACTGATTATCCTGGCCCGACACGCGGGCGAATTTGAAGATCGCGTGAACAACTCCCTGATCGCTTTGAGCGATGCGCAGCGGCACACCGAAGAGAAGCTGCACGCGCTGATTGCCGTCGTGGACGGCATCCAGCGAGGGCGGCCGGGTCAATAAAGCGGCCCGCTTACCCCCGGCTTCGCAAGAACCCCAGGAACTGCTCCACCGTCGGCGAAAGCTTCTTGCCCCGCCTATAGATAATTCCTACCGGCCGCGACAGTCCCGCGCCCTCGAACGGCACGGCCGCCAGCCGCTTTTGCGCCACTTCTTCGGCCACGGTCTGCTCCGGCAGAATGCTGATCCCGGAGCCGATCGCCACCGCCTCCTTGATCATCTGGATGTTGTCAAATTGCAGCACCGGCTCGATGGCCACACCGCAGTCGCGCAGGAAGCGGTCGAGCGCCTTGCGGATGGCCAGGTCTTCATCGAAGCTCACCAACCGCTCGCCCGCCAGTTCCCGCGGCGCGACCGCTGCCTGCCCCGCCAGCCGGTGCGCCGGGTAGACCACCAGGATCATCCGCTCCTCGCGCCAGGGAATCACCTTCAGCTCCCGCGATTGCGCCGGGTAGCTGAGCATCCCCAGGTCGGTCTGGTCGGCCAGCACCGCCTCGTAGATCTTGTCAGGCCTGAGATAATCAAGGTGGATGCGGGTCTTGGGATGCAGCTTCTGAAACTCAGCCGTGCGCCGCGCCATTTCATGGAGGCCGATGGAATAAATGCACGCCAAGCGCGCCGACCCGCTGGCTTCGGCCTGCAGCGCCCCGATCTCCGCCTCCGCTTGCTCGTAGCGCCGCAGGATGTCGCGGCAGGCCTCGTAATAAAGCTTGCCCGCCGGCGTCAGCGCCAGAGGACGCTTGCTGCGGTCAAACAGCTCCACGCCCAGGTCTTTTTCCAGGTGCTGGATCAACTGGCTGGCCGCCGACTGGCTGATGCCGTTCATCAGCGCGCCCCGGCTGATGCGCCGCGTCTGGGCTATGTCCTTGAAAATCTTGAAGTTCTCGAGGCTCACGGCGGCGCCCCCAGCCCGTTGGCAGCCCTGGCGTCCCCCCGCCGGTCTCGAAACCGTTTTTTACCAAACAAAGCCAATCCCGCGTGCGAACGATTATTCACTGCTATAGCCGCAGGGCCCGACCCCGACCCTCGCCTTCACCTCGTTGAAAAAGGGACGCTTGTGGCCTCTGCCAGACCCTATGATGCCATAAGCCAGCCTTATGTCAATCCCAAAATAGTTTTCCTTGCGTTAATACCGCCTTCCCGCTACTCTTAGCGAACGACGGCATTGGTGCAGCCAGTGTCGCCGCAGGTGTCGCCATGGGCAACGGACTGCCGGAAAAGCAAGGTCTCTACGACCCGCAATTCGAACACGACGCCTGTGGCATCGGCTTCGTGGTCAACGTCAACGGCCGCAAGTCCCACGACATCATCGAGAAGGGCATCCAGGTGCTGGTCAACCTGGCGCATCGCGGCGCCTGCGGCTGCGACCCCGACACCGGCGACGGCGCCGGCGTGCTGCTTCAGATTCCCCACGCCTTCTTCGAGCGCGAGTGCTGGGACCTGGGCTTTTCGCTGCCCAATCCCGGCGAGTACGGCGTCGGCATGGTCTTCCTCCCGGTCGAGCGCGCGCCGCGGCTGCTTTGCGAGGGCGTCATCGAGGACGTGATTCGCAAGGAAGGCCAGCGCGTGCTCGGCTGGCGCGACGTGCCGCTCGACAACACGCCGCTCGGCGTAGTGGCCAAGACCTCGCAGCCCTATATCCGGCAAATCTTCATCGGCCGCGGGCGGGGCCTTAACGAGGAGAAGTTCGAGCGCAAACTGTACGTCATTCGCAAGGTCATCGAGAACAAAATTCGCGCTCTCGGCAACGAGGTCCCGCGCTTCTACATTCCCAGCCTGAGTTCGGTGACGGTCGTTTACAAGGGCCTGCTCATCGCCACGCAGATCAAGACGTTCTACCGCGACCTTTCCGACCCGAGCGTGGTCAGCGCGCTGGCGCTGGTGCACCAGCGCTTCTCCACCAACACGTTCCCGAGCTGGGAGCTGGCCCACCCTTACCGCTACATCGCTCACAACGGCGAGATCAACACGCTCAAGGGCAACGTGAACTGGATGCACGCCCGCGAGAGCGTGCTGCGCTCCGAGCAGTTCAACGGCGACATGCAGCGGATCTTCCCCATTATCTCGCCCGGCGGCTCCGACTCCGCCAACATCGATAACGCCATCGAGCTTCTGGTCGAGGGCGGCCGCTCGCTGCCCCACGCCATGATGATGCTGATTCCGGAGGCGTGGAGCACGCAGAAGTTCATGCACCCGGACAAGCAGGCGTTCTACGAATATCACGCCTCGCTGATGGAGCCGTGGGACGGCCCGGCGGCCATCGCCTTCACCGACGGCAAAGTGATCGGCGCGATCCTCGACCGCAACGGCCTGCGCCCCTGCCGCTACACCATCACCCACGACGGCTTCGTGGTGCTGGCGTCGGAAACGGGCGTGCTGCCTATCGCCCCCGAGAACGTCAAGCACAAGGACCGCCTCCAGCCCGGCCGCATGTTCCTGGTCGATACGGTGGAGGGCCGCGTCATCAGCGACGAAGAGATCAAGGAGCGGATGTACGCGCGCCGCCCCTATCGCCAGTGGCTCCAGGAAAACCTGATCACCATCGAGAGCCTCCCCGAGCCCGAGAGCTTCTACCAGCCCGATCACGAGACGATCCTGGAGCGCCAGCGGGCCTTCGGGTTCACCGACGAAGACCTGCGCCTCATTCTGGCGCCGATGGCCGTGCAGGGCGAGGAGCCCGTCGGCTCCATGGGCAACGACGCGGCGCTGGCGTGCCTTTCCGACAAGCCGCGCCTGCTGTTCGATTATTTCAAGCAGCTTTTCGCGCAGGTGACCAACCCGCCCATCGACCCGATCCGCGAAGAGCTGGTCATGTCGCTCGTGAGCTACATCGGCAAAGAGGGCAATATTTTCGACGAGACGCCCAAGAACTGCCACACGCTGAAGCTGCCGCACCCCATCCTCACCAACCGCGATCTCGAAAAGCTGCGCAACGTGAAGCAGGGCGACTTCCAGGCGGTCACGCTCCCCACGCTGTTCAAAGTCGCGGAAGACGGCCCCGGCCTGGAGCGTGCGCTCGACGAGCTGTGCGCCAAGGCCAGCGAGGCGGCGCGCTCGGGCTATCCGGTCATCATCCTCTCCGACCGCGGCGTCACCCCTGAACTCGCTCCGATTCCGAGCCTGCTGGCGCTCTCGGCCGCGCACCATCACCTCATCCGCGACCGCCTGCGCACGCAAGTGGCGCTGATCGTCGAGAGCGGCGAGCCGCGCGAGGTGATGCACTTCGCCCTGCTGATCGGTTACGGCGCGAGCGCCGTCAACCCGTATCTCACCATCGAGACGCTGGCCGACATGGTGCTGCGCGGGCTGCTGCCGCCCGATCTCGACTTCCAGAAGGCCCTCGACGCCTACATCAAGTCGATCAAGAAGGGTCTGCTCAAAACCATCTCCAAGATGGGCATCTCGACCATCCAAAGCTACTGCGGCGCGCAGATCTTCGAAGCCATCGGCCTCGACCAGAAGCTGGTGGAAAAGTACTTCACCGGCACGCCCTCGCGGATCAAGGGTGTGGGGCTGGAAGTGCTCGCCAAAGAAGCGGCGATGCGCCACGAGTTCGCTTTCCGCCCCCGCACCGAGGCCGACACCGACCTCGACGTCGGCGGGCAGTATCAATATCGCGTGCGCGGCGAGCGGCATCTGTTCAACCCGGTGACCATCTCGAAGCTCCAGCACGCCGTGCGCTCGACCAGCTTCGAAACGTTCAAGGAATACTCGGCGGCCATCAACAACCAGGCGCAGGCGCTCTGCACGCTGCGCGGCCTGTTCCGCTTCCAGTTCGACCAGGCCGCGCCGATCCCGATCGAGGAGGTCGAGCCGGCCAGCGAAATCGTAAGGCGCTTCAAGACCGGCGCCATGTCGTTCGGCTCCATCAG
>DASQHK010000129.1:0-5361 GCA_035632135.1 Bryobacterales bacterium | reverse complement strand
GGTACGCGGAGACGGCGAGCGTTTTGCCGTCGGGCGAGAAGGCGAGCGCCGTGAGCACGGGAGGCTGCGTGTAGACCACGGGCTTGCCGGCGCCGAGCGCCTCGCGCGCTTCGGGCGGCGTGTCGTCCTTGGCGCCGGCGGCGATCCAGTCACGGAGGAGCTGGATCTGTTCCGGCGCGAGCGGCGGCTGGCCGAGCGGCATCTGGGGCTTCAACTCGCCGCTCACGTATTTCACGACGAGGCTTTCGGCCGAAGCGCCCGGCTGGAACGCCGGCCCGTGCTGGCCGCCGGCTTGGAAGGTCTCGAAGCTGGTGAGGTCCAGCTTGGATGACTTCAGGGCGGGCTGGTGGCAGCCCTGGCACTGGCGCTGGATGATGGGGCGGATGTCGCGCATGTAGCTTGGCTCCGCGGCATGCAGGCCAAGCGCGAGCAGCCCCACGAAGAAAGCCCTTCGCACAGGCACGGAATCGCCCTCCAGAACGCGCCATCATTATATTCCAATCGGGGGTGTGTTTCCTAACAGCTATTTGCCCCGAAAAACACAGCGTGGCCGGGAAGCGCGGCGGGACGGCTCGCATCGATTCGGCAGGCGGCGAAAATTGCCGGAGTATTCTGCTGGGCGGCGTGGCCATCGCGCGATTCACGCGCCAGCTTGCTGCCGGTCGCAAGACCGTCGGCTCGGGCAAAAAAATACCCTAAGAGGGAAAGGCATACGCAGACGCGGGAGCGGGTGGGCAGTGCCCCTCGGGTTTGGAACCGGCAGTACCTTACCGCTTTTCTTAAATCATTTCTTGACAAAATGTTGAATCGAAGCGTCCGCTGAAAAAGCCGGAGGGAGGTACTAGCGGAAAGCCCGATATGCCGTAGTCGTACCAGAACCGTTGCACTATGGTCCCGTGCCTCAGGCCAAGATACACTTTGGTTGCAAACCTATTGACACGGGCGCGCAATTGCCCCAAGATGTATAAACCGTCAAACGAAGCTCAAGGGAGTTGGCTCCAGGAACACTTGGCGAACCATGATCCGTCTCGTCATTCATTCGAGTGATCGCAAGCTGCAAAGCGTGCTGGCTGTGACGCTGGGCAGCGAATACGACGTGCTGGTCGAGCCGGATCAGGAGCGCATCAAGAACATTCTCGCCGGCGGGCAGACGGATGTTCTGATCCTGGATTTCGATTCGAATCTCGGCTCGCTGGACAAGCTGCTCGATTTCCTTTCCGAGGTCCGGACGTTCCACACGCCGGTGGTGGTGATGACCGACGACGAGACGCGCGCGACGGCGATGCAGCTCGTCGAGCACGGCGCCTACGACTACTTCCGCAAGCCGCCCCACCTGCTGGAGCTGAAGCTGGTGGTGCGCCGCGCCCACGAGCGCGCGCAGCTCGAGCGGGAGCTGGACGCCGCGCGCGAGGAGCTGCACCACTTCTCCGGCTGCGATCAGCTCATCGGCTCAAGCGGCCGCATGCAGGTGGTTTACAACCTGATCCGGCGCGTAGTCGACCTGGACGCGCACGTTTTGATCCAGGGCGAGAGCGGCACAGGCAAAGAGCTGGTGGCGCGCGCGATTCACAACCTGGGCGAGCGGGCGAAGTTGCCGTTCGTAGCCGTTTCCTGCGGGGCGATTCCGGAGACTCTGATCGAGGCCGAGCTGTTCGGCCACGAGAAGGGCGCCTTCACCGGCGCCGGCGCAGTGCGGGCCGGCTATTTCGAGACGGCCGGCGACGGCACGCTGTTCCTGGACGAAATCGGCGAGCTGAGCCCGCACACGCAAGTGAAGCTGCTGCGCGTGCTGCAGGAGAAAGAATTCTGCCGGCTGGGCAGCAGCCGGCCGATTCCGCTCCGGGCGCGCCTGCTGTTTGCCACTAACCGCTATTTGTCCGAGATGGTGGAGAAGGGCACGTTCCGGCAGGACCTCTACTTCCGCATTGACGTTCTGAAAATCGAAGTTCCGCCGTTGCGGGAGCGCCCCGAAGACATCCCCACGCTGGCGAGCCATTTCATGAGGCTGTATGCCGACGCGTACAGGAAGCCGGTGCGCGAAATCCGGCGAAGCGCCATGGAGCTGCTCACCGCCTATAGCTGGCCGGGCAACGTGCGGGAGCTGGAGAACCTGATCCAGCGCGGGGTGATTCTGTCCGAGACGGAGACCATCGGCCCGGAGAGCCTGCCGGCGATGATTCAGGATTCGCCGCACCTCACCGTGGTGACGTCGTTCGCGGGCGATTCCTTCGAGGAACAGTTGCGGGAGTATAAAGTGCGGCTGGCGAACAAAACGGTCCTGGAGTGCAACGGCAACAAGACGCTCGCCGCGCGCAAGCTCAGCATCACCCGCGCCTACCTGCATCGCCTTCTCCGGCAGGGCTCGGACGAGAAGGAACTCGCCAGTTAGCGGGACCCCGCCAACAAGAAATGCAGTTCGCAGCAGAGCCGGAGCGGAACGCGGCAGGACCACCGGCGTCTGAGGCCCGGCCGGCGGCGGTTCGGCGGCCGCTCGCCGCCAGATTTCTCCGCGCCACATTCTCGTTTCCGGCCATGCTGGGCTTCGCCCTGGCGCTGCTTACCTTGCTGACGGCGCGCGGCCGCTTCGACGATCCGGACACGTGGTGGCACCTGAAGGTCGGAGAAATCATCTGCCAGACCCGAGCGCTGCCGCGGGCCGACCTGCTCTCGTACACGACCAACCACCATAGCTGGATTCCCCACGAGTGGCTGGCCGAAGTAAGTATTTATACTACTTACAAGCTGGGCGGCTACCGCGGGATGTTTCTGTGGCTTTTTCTGTGCGGCTCGCTGGTGTTCCTTCTGCTTTACGTCCTGTGCTCGCTCTATTCGGGCAACGCCAAGGTGGCGCTGGTGGGAGCGTTGATCGGGTGGCTGTTCGGGACGGTCAGCCTGGCCATCCGGCCGCTGCTGCTGGGAAATCTGTTTCTGGTCGCAGAGCTGCTTTTTCTGCACCTCGGCCGGGTGAGGGACCGGCGGTGGCTGTGGGCGCTGCCGCCGCTTTTCGCTCTGTGGGTGAACTGCCACGCCTCCTGGCCATTCGGGATCATTGTGCTGGGCATTGCCGCGCTGTGCTCATTCGTAAACCTGCACGCCGGCGAGTTGGTGTCGGCAGCGTGGGAACCGCAGACGCGCCGGCTGCTATGCAGCGTCGTGGCGCTGTGCGTCGCGGCTCTGTTCGTGAATCCGGTGGGGCCGCGGCTGGTTTTCTATCCCTTCGACGTGCTCACGCGGCAGGCCGCCAACCTGGCGAACGTGACGGAATGGCGCGCGCTGGATGTGAGCGACCTGCGGGGCCAAGGGCTGTTCCTGCTGGCCGGCGCGATCGGCCTGCTGTTTCTGGCGCGGCCGCGGGCCGTGCGGCTGGAAGAGCTGATGCTGCTGGGACTCGGCGCCGCGATGGCCCTGCGCCACGTGCGCATGGTCTTCGTGTTCGGCATTGTGGCCGCGCCCATCGTCTGCAAGCTGCTGGCCGACGCCTGGGACAGCTACGAGCCGGAGCACGATCATCGCATCGCCAACGCGGTCCTGATCTTCACCTCGATCGCCATCATGATCGCCGCTTTTCCCTCGCGCGACCGGCTCGAGCAGCAGGTGCAGAAAGACAGCCCGGCGGGCGCGGTGGACTTCATCCGCCGCAGCGGACTGCCGGGCCCCATGCTCAACGAGTATGTGTGGGGCGGCTACCTGATCTGGGCGCTGCCGGAGCAGAAAGTGTTCATCGACGGCCGCACCGACATTTTCGACTGGACGGGCGTGCTGAGCCAATACGGCCGCTGGGTGACGCTCGAGGAAGATCCCCGGCCGCTGCTTGACAAGTACGGCATCCGTTACATCCTGCTGCAGAAAAGCGCCCCCATCGCGTTCCTGCTCCCATACCTGTCCGGCTGGAAGAAAGTTTATGCCGACGACGTGGCAGTGATCTTCTCCCGGCAGTAGAATCCCTTCAGGAGCCAGGATGGCCGCCGCCCCCTCGAATCTGGTGGAGGGTGGTGTCTCCACCGCCGGGCCGCCAGGGCGCTCCCGCTCTCCCATGTCGCGCATTTTCGATCGGGCATTGTCGTTTCCGGTTGCCGCCGCCTTTGTTCTGGCGCTGCTGACCTTCGTCATCGGCCGCTCGCGGTTCGACGATCGCGACACCTGGTGGCATCTCAAGGTGGGCGAGTCGATCTGGAGCACGCACGCTCTGCCGCACAGCGACCAATACTCCTACACCACCCACGCCCATGCCTGGATCCCACACGAGTGGCTGGCCGAGGTGAGCATGGCTGGCGCTTATAACGCAGGCGGGAATCGCGGCTTGCTGTTGTGGCTGTGCGCGCTGGGCTCGCTGACCTTCCTGCTGACCTACGCGCTGTGCTCGCTTTGCGCGGCGAGCGCCCGGATCGGCCTGCTGGGCGGGCTGGCGGCGTTGTTTTTCGGCACGGTGGGGCTAGCCATCCGGCCGCTTGTTCTGGGATACGTGTTTCTGGCGGCCGAGCTGCTTTTCATTTACCTCGCCCGCACGCGGAACCGCCGCTGGCTCTGGGCGCTCCCGCCGCTATTCGCCGTGTGGGTGAACTGCCACGGTTCCTTCCTGTTCGGGCTGGTGGTGCTCGGTGTATTTGTGTGCGGCTCGTTGCTCGCGCAGCCGTTGGGGCGGATTGTGCCCGACGATTGGGCCCGGCAGGAGCGCAGGCTGCTATGCGCCGTGTTTGCCGTTTCCGCAGTGGCGCTGCTGGCGAACCCGGTGGGGCCGCGCCTGGCCGCCTACCCGTTCGATCTGTTGCTGAAGCAGAAGGACAACCTGGCCATGGCGCCGGAGTGGGCCGCGCTGAATGTGCAGGACCCGCGGGGCGCGGCGCTGTGCGGCCTGGGCGGCTTGCTGCTGCTGCTCTTCCTCGTCCGCCGGCCGCCGCTGCGCGCCGACGAAGCGCTGTTGCTGGCGCTCGGATTCGGCACGGCGATCCTGCACGTGCGGATGCTGTTCGGCTTCGGAATCCTGGTGGCGCCGGTTCTGTGCCGGCTGCTGGCCGATGCCTGGGGCCGCCAGGGAGCGCCTGCGCGCAGCAACCGGTCCGTCAACGCCATGATCATTCTCGGCTGCGTCGCGGTGATGATTCTGAGCTTTCCCACCTCCGCGCAGATCGAGCGGCAAATCCGGCGGGCCGAGCCGGTGGAAGCGGTGGACTTCATCCGGCGCACCGGCCTCGCCGGCCCGATGCTGAACGATTACAAGTGGGGCGGCTACCTGATCTGGGCGTTGCCCGAGCAAAAAGTTTTCATCGACAGCCGCATGGATGTTTTTGACTGGACCGGCGTGCTCGGCGACTACCGCCGCTGGGCGGCGATGGCCGAAGATCCGCAGCGCTTGCTCGACAA
>DASQHK010000128.1:0-2808 GCA_035632135.1 Bryobacterales bacterium | reverse complement strand
AACAGTGTCGCTACGCCGCCAACAGGCTGGTAAAGGGAACGCGACGGGGCGGCAATGGGTTACGAGGCGCCGCAAGGTGGCTGTCGATTTGCCTATGCCACTTGGCATGAGAGCACGGCTATTGTCCCTTGCGATTCATGCGGGTGTCGTGGCGCTGCTGATTGCGATCTCGGCCGACCGTGCAGGCAAGTCCCGGTTCCGGACCGGCACCGTAGACGATGCGCATTTTGTCCGGTTGGTGCTTCCGTGGACGCACGACGGCGGAGGAGGGGGCGGCGAACGATCGCTGCTGCCGGCAAGCCGCGGTCCTCTGCCAAGGCTCGCGCGCCAGCAGTTCACACCGCCCTCGGCGACGCCTGCCGCTGTAAATCCGGTGCTGCCCATGGAACCGACTCTCATCGCGCCCCCTGACGTGCACGTGCCGGAAGTCATTTCTGCCCGGCTTGGCGATCCGTTCGGACGCGATGGGCCGGCATCGAGCGGCCCGGGCTCGGGTGGAGGAATCGGAGAAGGCGACCAGGGCGGAGTGGGCAAGCGCCGCGGCCCTGGCTTCGGCGAAAAGGATGGAGGCGGCATTTCTGCGACCGGGACCGCGGGGGGAGTTACGGCGCCAACTCTGCTCTACAAAGTGGAGCCGGAGTTTTCCGAAGAGGCGCGCAAGGCGAAATACCAGGGCACGGTGATCCTGGTGATCGAAGTGGGCGAGGACGGGAAGCCGCGCAGCTTTCGCATCGTACGCGGCCTGGGGCTGGGCCTCGATGAGAAAGCCATCGAAGCGGTGACGCGCTGGCGATTCCGTCCCGCAATGCGGAATGGGCGCCCGGTCCGTGTTCCAGCGACGATCGAGGTGAATTTCAGGCTGCTTTAGCGCCGGCGTCAGTAGAAAAGATATTTGCGCCACTGCTCATCGCTCTTGCCGAGCAGGCGCATGAGATGGCGGCTGGTATGCAGGCTGAACGGGCGGGGCTGGCGCGTCAGCTTCATGCCCGCTTCCTCGGGTGTGCGGTTGCCTTTGAGGTTGTTGCACGGGTGGCAGCAGGCCACCAGGTTCTCCCATGCGGATTCGCCGGAACGCGAGCGCGGAATTACGTGGTCGAGCGTCAACTCGCCCGACGGCAGCGTGCGCAGGCAATACTGGCAGGTGTAGCGGTCGCGCATCAGGATGTTCTTGCGCGAAAGGGCGCGGGTCTGATGCGGAATGCGGCGGTATTCGAGCAGTCGGATGACCGACGGGAGCCGCATGGCGTGCCGCGCCGAATGGACGGCGTGCGTGGACTCTTCCTCGGCTGCGGCTACGCCCTTCAGCACCAGCACCAAGGCGCGCCGCGCGGCGCAGATGTTGATCGGCTCGTAGCTCGCGTTGAGCACCAGCACCGGTTTTTGCAGCCTGCCCAGGCCCGGCATCTCAGGAAACCTCCCCCGTTTTCGAGACTTCGTTTACTGGCTCGAACAACCGGCGGTCCACGCGGGCCAGCGCCAGAAGCGCCACCGATTTCGCGCCGGCGCGCTTCAACGCCAGGGCGCACGCACCTGCGGTTGCGCCGGTGGTCATTACGTCATCGACCAGCAGCACCCGACGGCCTCGAATGATCCCCGCCTTCGTAACGCGAAATGCTCCAGCCACGTTTTCGCGGCGCTGCCGGTTGCTGAGGCCGGTCTGGGTCTCGGTCCAGCGCGTGCGACGGACCGATTTGACCACAGGAATGCCAGAACGGCGGGCGATCTGGCGTGCCAGCAGCTCAGCCTGGTTGAATCCGCGTTGCCACTGGCGGCGCCAGTGGAGCGGCATGGGCGTCACGACGTCGAATCGTTGATCGCGCGGCAGCGTCGAGGCCAGGCGCTCTGCCAGCGGCCGAGCCAGCGGTTTCATACGGCCGTACTTGAACAGGTGGATCAACTCGCGCAGCGTGCCCTCGTACGCGCCGAAGCAGTAGGCCGCATCGAATCCGCGCGCTCCCGTGCGGCACAGATGGCAGCGGCCGGATTCATCCAGCGGAAAATGGTTCTGGAACGGCGTGCGGCAGGTTACACAGAAGTAGTCCGCCGCCATGGGCGCAGGCTCCGCCAGGCAGCGCGCGCACACCGGAACGCGCGAGAATTCAGCCAGTTCCCTCTTGCAGATGCGGCATTCGCCGGGAAAAAAGAGCGAAAAGAAACGGTACGGAACCTTGCGGACAAACCAGGGGACAACAGACAGACCTGAGACGACCCGGCTACTCGAGAAGACCCACCTCCGAACTTGGTTGCCGTCTCATTTGCATTGTTAACTTCCAGTAACTGCGGCAAACTCCCGCTACTTCAAATTCTAGAGATGGCGGCGAAGCATTGTCAAATCGCCCCTATAGCCGCGGAACGGGCGGCTCGACGGGCGTCCAGGGCAGCGTGCCCTTGCGGCGCACATGGCGGCGAAAAACTTTGTCGCCGGCAGTGACATAGAGCGTTTCAAGATCGGGTCCGGCGAAAACCACATTCGACAGCGGGCCCGGCTGTGGCTTGTTGAGGATCGCCACCACGCGGCCGGGCTGATCGCACACCTGCAACCCTATGCGCGTGGTCACGTAGACATAACCTTCGCTATCCACCGCCATGCCGTCGGCCCCAGTGGCGGAGGATTCGTCGGAAGTCTCGAGTCGATAAAAGGGCTGGCGGTTGGCAAGTGAGCCATCTGGCTCGATCTGAAAGGACCACACCCACCTGCCGGCGGAATCATCCACCAGCAGCAGCGACTGGTCGGGCGAGAAGCGGATGCCGTTCGGAAAGCCGATCCCCTCGTCGACCACCCGCTTGTTGCGCTGTGCGTCGATGAAC
>DASQHK010000127.1:0-1848 GCA_035632135.1 Bryobacterales bacterium | reverse complement strand
GCAGAACCTGGCCCAGGAGCCGTATCACGGCCACTGGGACGAGCACCAGCTTGCGGAGCGGACGGCGGCGATGACGCGCGTTTTTGCGGCGGACGGGGTCCAGATCTTCCGTGCCCGCTGAGGTCTCCCCGTGATTTTGATTCTGGGCGTGGCTCTCACCTGCCTGGTGGGCTGGCTGATCATCGCGGAATGGGTGCGCTGCGGCAGAATGCCGGCGCTGGCGCTGAGCTTCGCGGCCGGGGCGGGCGTGCTGTCGCTCGAGATGTTTTTCTTCGGCCTGGCGCACCTTCCCTGGAATGTGTGGGTATTGCTGCTGCCTTGGGCGCCGGTGGCGTACCTGCGTTTGCGGAACTGGCGGCCGGCGCTGCGGCCGGTCGAGTGGCCGAACTGGCTGGAGTGGATTGCGCTGGCGGCGATGCTGGCGGCGCCACTGGCATGGCTGCCTTACGAGCGCGTGATGCCGCTCAACACGCGCGACTGGGACGCCTGGGCGATCTGGCTGTTCAAGGCGAAAGCGTTTTTCCTGGACGGCAACCTGGCGGGCTTCCTGGGACGAGCGGGCGAGTTCCTGAGCCAGCCATCCTACCCCTTGCTGATACCTCTATACGGAACATTCCTGTACAGGCTGGCCGGCGCGCCGGCGGACTGGCTCGGCAAGGCGATTTCGCCGTGCTTCTTTTTTGCGCTGCTGGGGGCCTTTTATTATCTCGCGCGGCGATTCGGCTCGCGGCCGGCGGCGCTGGTGTTCACGGCGATGCTGGCCAACCTGCACATGGTGAACATCGTCGCGTTCGAGCTGGCCGGCTACGCCGACACAGCGCTTTCGGTTTACCTGCTGCTGGGGGCGGGGTTTCTTTACGCGTGGTGGAGGGAAGGGCAGATGGGCGATCTGGCGCTGGCTTCGCTATTCTCAGCGCTGGCCGCTTGGACGAAAAATGAAGGGTTGTTCTTTTTGGCCGGGGCGGGAACGGTGATGGTCGGCGGACTGGCGTGGAAGAGAGCGCGGGATTGGCGCGCGTGGGCGGCGGCGCTGGCGTGGCCGGCGCTGGCGGTGGTTCCCTGGATCGTGGTGAGACATATTTACGGCGTCCCCGGCTCCGATGTGCTGGCGGGAGGGCCTGTGGCTTGGGGAAACCTGTGGGCGGGACTGGCCGGCATTTTGGGGCAGGCGGCGAAGGTGAGCGTGTACAACTTGACGTTCTGGCTCGTGGTGGCGAGCCTGCTGCTCGCCGGCCGCGCAGGGTTGGGCAAGAGCTGGTGGATTCTGCCGGGGCTGGTGTTGTGGCAACTGGCGGGGCTGGTGGGCGCGTATCTCAGCAGCCGGAACGATATTCAGTGGTGGATCGGCACGTCGCTCGACCGGATTCTGTCACAAGTGGCGCCGCTGGCGCTGCTGGCGGCGGCGCTGGTGGCGGATGCGTGGCTGGCGGCTCCGGCGAAGCAAGCAGAGGAGGCGGCAGCTCCGGCGGGGAGAGCCGAGCGGCGGCGAACTCAGCGCAAGCGGTAGATGTCGATGGAGTCGCGGCCGTTGGGCTTGGGGAACGACGCGACGCGCTGGGCGCCGGGCTGGCGCGCCTGCACGGCAGCGGGAGGATTATAAAACGTTTCCGTGACGTAGTAGATGCGGCCGAGCGCAGCGGGATTGATCACCCCGGCGGCGACGCGCTGGTATTGGGACTTGACGACCTCGATCGGCGCGGGCGGCACGATGGGGTAGTGCGGGGAGATGGTGGTCCACCAGGCTTCGTAGACGCGAATGCCGCTGCGCTGGTTGAGGTAGACGAACAGGGAGTCGGCGGGCGGTCCCCAGACGGGGTCGGTGAACAGTGTGAGGGGGCCCTGGCGCGC
>DASQHK010000126.1:0-7492 GCA_035632135.1 Bryobacterales bacterium | reverse complement strand
CCGTAGCGATGCCGCGCCGGCAGAAGGCCAGGCCGCCGCGACGCCAGGGGACTACTTAAGTCAGCGGGCTCACGAGCTGCCGGGGTGACGCCCGGGCGAGCGATTCGTAGAAAGCGCAGTGGAGCGGACCGACCAGGGCGTGGAGCGGCTTGGGGTAGACCGGCAGGCCGCGAAAATAATCGTCCACCCGCCCGCCATCATCCATCTTACTCCAGGTGTTGGCGCCGTGCCGCACTAATAGGTAATACTCCGGCGCGTCGACGAGGACGACGTCGGGCCGGTGATCGAGCAGGAACCAGTGGTCGACGGAGCAGGGAAGGTTACGGAACCTGCGGCGCTGCCAGAGCCGGCGATCGAAGCAGAGGGTGCCGCCGGCGGCCCATCCGCAGCCGGAATGGCGCACCTGCTTCTCGCCCGGCAGCAGCACCAAAAACGAATCCCATGCCGCCAGGCTGCGATCGGGCCGGTCGCGCGGCAGGTGCTCCACGGCGAGCTGGAGGAAACCGGGGTGGTAGTAATCGTCGTCGTCGAGCTTTTGCAGGATGCCGCCTTGCGCCTGCTCGATGCCGAGATTCAGCTTGGCGCCCAGGGGCGCGGGCTGCGGCAGCCGGAGGTAGCGGACCCGCTCGACGCCCGCGCACTGGTCCGCGACCGGCTGCTCGCCGTCATCCACCACAATCAGCTCGGCGGGCTGGTAGGTCTGGCTGAGGAAACACCGCAGGGCATAACGAAAAAATTCCGGCCGGTTGCGCGTGGCGAGAATGCAGGAGACTAGCTTGCTCATAGGTAGGCCGCAACGGCAGCCGTATGGTATCATACCTCGGCGCGAGAGCAGGCCTCAGAGGGGCTGCCTCGCGGCGCCATCTCAGAGATGCCGAGAATCAGCGTCATCGTGACCGCGCTCAATGAAGGTGCGTACCTGCGCCGCACCGTAGAGCATTTTGAGGCCTCTCTTCCCGCAGACAGCGAAATTGTGGTAGTGGACGACGGCTCGACCGACGGCTCGACGGAGTTCCTGGAGGGCGGGGGTCGGGCGCGCTTGGAGCGGTCGCATCACAGCGGCGTGGCGAAGGCGCGCAACCGGGGCGCCGGCCTGACCAGCGGGGAGATTCTGGTGTTCGCCGACGCGCACATCGCCGTCGAGCCGGGCTGGTGGGCGCCGCTGGCGGACGTGCTCGCCAACCCATCGGTAGGAGCGGTGGCGCCGGCCGTTGCGGTGATGCACGAGGCCGAGCGCAAGGGCTACGGCCTCCAACTGCTGGGGCCTGATCTCACCATGGACTGGATGGATTGGCAGGGCGATGAGCCGCACCCGGTGCCGCTGCTGCCGGGCTGCTGCTGGGCCATGCGGCGCGAAACGTTTGAGGCCGCCGGCGGCTTCGACGGCGGCATGATCCGCTGGGCCATGGAAGAGAGCGAGATGAGCCTGCGGCTGTGGCTGCTGGGCTATGAGTTGTGGCTCGCGCCGCAGGTGCAGGTGGCGCACTTGTTTCGGGAAGCGCGGCCCTACGCGGTGGACTGGAACGCCGTGCTGCACAACAAGCTGCGCCTGGCGTTTGTGCACTTCGAGCCGGAACGAATCGCGCGCGTGGTGGAAGCGCTGCGCGAGGATGACGGCTTCGCCTCGGCGGTGGCGCTGACCGTAGAAAGCGACGTGGCGGCTCGCCGCGCCTGGTTTGCCGCGCGACGCTCGCGCGGCGATGCATGGTTTTTTGAACGATTCAACGTCGGCTGGTGACGGCAGTCATTACCGATACAGACAACAGAAAGGTTCAAGGATGAACACGGAACAACCGAACACGCCACGCACGCCAACGCCGTCCGAAGGGACGGCTCCGCCTCCCCGGATTCTAAGGATGCCGCCGCCGTACGGGCCGAGGCGGCTCGTGCGCCCGCCGGCCTACGGACCCAGGCCGCTGGCCCGCCCTCCTGCCTACGGACCCGAGCCTCCCGCTTACCGAGCGATGCCGCCGAAATACGGACCGACGCCGGAAGCTCACCGACCCAAGCCCCGGCCCAGGCCGCTACGGTACGGGCCGGAGCCGCCGGGATATGGGCCGAAGCCGGAGCGATACGGACCGGAGCCGGAGCCATGCGAACCGCGGCCGCCTCGATATGGCCCGGAGCCGCCTCGATATGGACCACGGCCGCCCTTATACGGGCCCAAGCGTCCTTCGCATAGGCCGCCGAAGGCGATGCCGCGTTACGGACCGTAGCCGGCCGCTGCCTGGCCGCGCCAGCAAATAGAAAGCCAGAGCGCCGCAGCTTGCCTCGCAGGGGGCGAGCGCGCGGAGGTTCTGCGCCGGGCCGGATGCTATGATGGCGGCAGAGGGCCGATGCGGGCGGTCTATCTCAGCGACGGGAAGGTGAGCCTGCGGAGTGCGCCGCGCCCTGCCCCGCGGCAAGGGTTCGCGCTGATCCGGCCGCTCTATGGTGGTATTTGTAATACCGATATCGAGCTGCTCAAGGGCTACTACGGTTTTCGCGGAACGCCGGGACACGAGTTCGTGGGCGAGGTGCTATCGGGGTCGCGCGAGCTGATCGGGCGCCGGGTGGTGGGGGAAATCAACATCAACTGCTCGCGCTGCGCCTGGTGCCGCCGCGGCCTGGGCCGGCACTGCCCGCACCGCACGGTGCTGGGCATCGTGAAGCACCCGGGCGCGTTCGCCGAATTCTTGAGCCTGCCGGAGCGCAACCTGCACGTGGTGCCGCCGGAGATTCCTTCACAGCATGCCGTGTTTGTGGAGCCGCTGGCGGCGGCCTGCGAGATTCTGGAGCAGGTGGCCATCCCGGCGGGCGCGGCGGTGGCCGTGCTGGGCGACGGCAAGCTGGGGCTGCTGGTGGCGCAGGCGCTGCAGGCGCGGGGGGCGCGCGTCCACCTGTTCGGCCGGCACCGCCACAAACTCCGGATCGCGGAAAAGAGCGGCGTGACCGGCGAGCTGCGCGGCGCGAAGCTGCCCGTGGCGGCGTATGATTACGTGGTCGAGGCGACCGGCTCCCGCGAGGGCCTCGAGCAGGCGGTAGCGATGGCGCGGCCGCGAGGAACGGTGGTGATCAAGTCGACCGTCCACGGCGCGGTGCGGCTCGACACCGCCCCGGTGGTGGTGAACGAGATCACCCTGGTCGGCTCGCGATGCGGGCTGTTTCCGCCGGCGCTCGAGCTGCTGGCCTCCGGCCGCATCCACGTGGCCGAGATGATCTCCGATTCGTTCCCGCTCGAGCAGGCGCCGGCCGCGTTCCGGCGAGCGCAGCAGAAGGGTGTGCTGAAAGTACTCTTGTGCGATAATAGGCCGACTTCGTTGTCCTAGCCCATGTCCGAGATCCGCCTGGGCGACATACTCGATGACTATTGCAGCCGCTGCAAGCTGCTGACGAACCATTCGGTGGTGTCGCTGGTGAACGGCGAGCCGGCGAAGGTCCACTGCCGGACCTGCTTTTTCGAGCACAACTACGGCCACGGAAAAAGCGTGGAGAAGAAGAAGGCTGCGAGCAAGAAGGCGAAGCTGTTCGACGAAGTTCTTTCCTCGATTACCGGGGCGCCGGCGCAGGCCGAAGAGCCGCCGGAGAAAAAAGAGAATTAGCCGCAGACCGCGCGAACGCCCTGGCCGATTTCCGCGCCCTCAGGGCCGGGCGGCGTCATTTCTGGCGCAGTTGTTCGAGCAGTTCCGCTACTTTTTTTTCGATCTGGTCCCGGGCGCTGCGATAGACCTCGAGGCTCTGGCCAATGGGATCGCGCACCTGCCAGACGATCTGCCGGCCGGTGAAGCCGTTGAGCAGCGGATCGAGCGGCAGGCCGCTCATATTGACGATCAGGTCGACGTCGGCGGGATTGAGCAGCAGCAGGCTGCTGGGCGGCCCGAGGGCCATCGCAATGCGGGGATCGATGCCGCGCTCGGCCAGCACCTGAAACGTTTCGGGCTGGATGATCGGCGCCGGATAGAGGCCGGCGCTCGAAGCTTCGACCACGCCGGGGCCGAGCTGGCGGGCGAAGGCCTCGGCCATCGGGCTGCGGCAGGAATTGCCAATACACACGAAGACCACGCGCACGGGGCCGGCCGGGCTCACGGCTCGCCCGCCTTGCGCAGAAGCAGGTGGTGGACGCGGGCGTCGGCGGTAAGCTCGGGGTGGAAGGTGGCGGCCAGATGCCGGCCCTGCTCCACCAGGACGGGGTCGCTGTGATGGCGCAGCAGCACGGCGACGCCGGGTCCGACGCGCCGGATAATGGGCGCGCGGATGAAGACGGCTTCGAGAGGCTGAGCGCCGTTCTCGGTGCGGCCGGCGAACTCCGTGGTGGGAGCAATGGAGACGATGCGGCTGTCAACCTGCCGGCCGTAGGCGTTGCGCTCGACGGCGATGTCCATCAAGCCGAGGCTGCGCTGGGGGGGCCGCGTGACCTCGCCGGCCATCAGGATCGCCCCAGCGCAGGTGCCGAGCAAGGGATGACGCGCGGCGAAGCTGCGGACGGCTTCAAACAGCCCTTCGCCTTCCATGAACTTCAGCATGGTGGTAGATTCGCCGCCGGGAATGATGAGGGCGGCGAGGCCGTCCAATTGCGCCGCCGTGCGCACGTAGACGGGCTCGGCGCCCAGGCGCGCCAGCGCGCGGCCGTGGGCCTCGAAATCACCCTGTACTGCTAAGACACCGATCTTCATGGTTCGAGCAGCGGGACCGCCCGGAGCGGCCGCAGACGCTACCAGCCGCGGGTCTGCAGCAGCTCGCTCGGCTCGAGCTTCGAGACATCGAGGCCGCGCATGGCCTCGCCCAGCTCTTCGCTCGCTTCGAGCAGCTTCTGCGGGTCGTTGTAATGGGTAGCGGCCTTGACGACGGCGCGGGCGCGGCGCTCCGGGTCCTCGCTCTTGAAGATTCCGGAGCCGACGAACACGGCCTCCGCGCCAAGCTGCATCACCAGGGCCGCATCGGCGGGCGTGGCGATGCCGCCGGCCGAAAAATTGGGCACCGGCAGCTTGCCGTGCTCGGCCGCGTACTCGACCAGCTCGAACGGGGCCTGGAGCTTTTTGGCCTCGGCCATCAACTCGTCTTTGCCCAGCACGGTGAGCTGCTTCATCTCTTTCTGGATGGTGCGCATGTGACGCACGGCCTCGACGATGTTGCCCGAGCCGGCCTCGCCCTTGGTGCGGATCATGGCCGCACCCTCGCCGATGCGGCGCAGCGCTTCGCCCAGGTTGCGCGCCCCGCAAACGAAGGGCACGGTGAAGGGCCGCTTGTCGATGTGGTGCTCCTCGTCGGCCGGCGTCAGCACCTCGCTCTCGTCGATGTAATCGACCTTGAGGGCTTCGAGAATTTTGGCTTCCATGAAGTGGCCGATGCGCGCCTTGGCCATGACGGGGATGCTGACCCGCTCCATAATCTCGCGGATTTTGGAGATGGAGGCCATGCGCGCGACGCCGCCCTCTTTGCGGATGTCGGCGGGGACGCGCTCGAGAGCCATCACCGCCGTGGCGCCGGCGCGCTCGGCGATTTCGGCCTGCTCGGCGTTGGTCACGTCCATGATTACGCCGCCCTTCAGCATCTCGGCCAAACCGACCTTTAATCGGAAAGTCTCGTCAAGAAACATACCTGCTCCTTTCTGGATCTCGCTGCAAAAACCGTTCAATGGCGGCCGCAATCGCGGCGCGCCGGCGGGCCGGATTGTGTCGCAGCCACCGCATGATGCTAAACCAGCGCCGGGAGGCCCTCGCCGACGGGGGTTTCGAGCGGGGCCTGCGCGCGCACCAGCCGGCCCAGAATGGCCACACCGCGCTCGATTTTCTCCGGCGGCAGGCCGGCGAAGCTCAGGCGCAGCGCGCGGTTGTGCGGGCGCGTCACGGCGAAAAACTTTCCAGGTATAAACAATACTTTCTCAGCCCGGGCGCGGGCCAGCAGCTCGCCCGAATCGAGCGGGGCGGGCAACTGGAGCCAGAGGTGCATCCCGCCGGCCGGAGGCGTGAACTCGACGCCCGGCGGCATCCCCACGCGGCACGCCTTCACCGCGGCTTCGAAGCGCGGGGCCAGATGCGCCAGCACCTCGCGCAGGTGCGCGGCGAGCGACCCATCGGCAGCAAGCCGATGCAGCACAGCCTGGGAGAGCTGATCGGTGTGCAGGTCGGTAAGCTGCTTGGCGGCGATCAGCCGCCGAATGACCGGCCGCGAAGCCACGCACCAGCCTACACGCAATCCCGGGAACGCGACTTTGGAAAAGCTCCGCAGATAAATCACGCGCCCGTCACGGTCGAGCGACTTCAAGCTGGGCAGATCGCCGCCATAGTAGCCGAGGCCGGCGTAGACGTCGTTTTCGACCACGGCCAGGTCAAAGCGGGCCGCCAGCCGCAGCAGCTCGCGCCGCGCTTCGAGGGGCAGCGTTGCCCCGGTGGGATTCTGGAAGCTCGGCGTGACCACCAGCAGCCGCGGCGCCGCGCGATGCCGGCCCAGCTCCTGCTCCAGCTCCGCAAGGGAGATTCCCGATGCGCCGACCCCGATGCCCCGCACCTGCGCGCCAGCCGCGAGGAACAGGTCGCGCGCGCCGGGATAGACCGGGTCTTCGATAAGCACGGTTTCGCCTGGCGAGACCAGAACCTTGGCGACCAGGTCCAGCGCCTGCTGGCAGCCGCTCGTGACCAGCACCTCGTCATCGCCACGGGCGACGCCTTGCTCGCGCATCTCGGAAAGCAGGTGGTCGCGCAGCGGGGCATAGCCCTCGGCCGCGCCCAGTTGCAGGATGGCGTCGCCCTGCTCGGCGAGCGCTCGCTGCGCGGCGCGGCTCACCGCTTCGCGCGGAAAGATGCCGCTATCGGGGCGCGAGGAGCTGAAGCTGATGAAGTCCTCATCGCTGGGCCACAGCGCCTGCTGGAGGTCGCGGTCGGCTGCCGGGGCGCGGAGGCGGCTCAGCCAATCGAATCCCATCTCGCGGGATGGCGCGCAAACAAAGCTGCCCCGGCCGACATGAGCCTTGAGGAGCCCATCTTTTTCCAGAATGTCGTAGGCGGCGGCGACCGTGGTGCGGTTTAGGCCAAGTATGCCAGCCAATTCCCTGGTCGGCGGAAGTCTGGAGCCGTCGGGGAGATGCCCGCTGCGGATCCACAGCGCCAGCTTCTCATGCAGTTGCCGGTAGATGGGAGCCGGGCTAGCGGCGTCGAAGGTCAGCTCTGTCCAGGCCATCGATCATCCAATATAGACCATTTTGGATGGTAAGACAAGGTCGTGCAGTTAATTATGAGGTCATCGGATGTGGCGGGCTGCCGCTTCGAGAAATGCCACGATCAGCGGGTGGGGTTTCTCGCGGGTCGATCTGAGCGGCGGTTGATACAGGGTGACGATGAAGAAAGAGTACCCGGGCAGCTCGGCGACACGCACTTCGCCGTTTTCTCCGAACCCGGTCATCTGCAGGCCGGCGGCCTCGAGTTGCGGCTGATACTGAGGGTTCAGCTCGTAGTTACAGAAGTACCCTTCTTCGATCTCCGCCTGCCCGTAGATTTCGTACACGCGCGAGCCGGGC
>DASQHK010000125.1:0-5730 GCA_035632135.1 Bryobacterales bacterium | reverse complement strand
ACCGGCCAGTTGCTGATGATGTACCTGCTGGCCTACGCGCTGGGAGCGCCCCTGGAGCCACGGCGCCTGGAACGCATCCCGTCACTCGCCGCCCGCGCGCTTCGCCTCCGGCCGGCCATCGCCGCCTTGGCGGAGCGCTATCGCTTCATGGACCACGCCGTGGTGGTCGGCCGCGGCCTCAACTACGCCAACGCCTTCGAGTTTTCCCTCAAGATGATGGAGACTTGCTACGTGGTCGCCGAGCGTTTCTCCAGCGCCGATTTCCTCCACGGCCCGATCGCCCTGATCGAGCGCGATTTCCCCGTCTTCCTGTTCGCTCCGCCCGGCCCCACGTGGCCGGCCACCCGCGCCATGCTGGAGAAACTCCGGGGCCTCGAAGCGGAGACCGTGGTCATCGGCGATTCCCGCCACACTTCCAGCTTTGCCTACGCCACGCGGTCTATCCGCGTGCCGGGGCCCATTCCAGCTTCCACAGGTCTGCCTGCCGACCTGTTCACTCCTATACCCTATATTCTTCCTGCCCAGTTATTCGCTGCGACGCTGGCCGCCCAAAAGGGGCTCAATCCCGACCAGCCGCGCACCTTGACGAAAATCACCAAGACCGTTTAGCGCTGTCCCAGTCCGTCGGCGCGGCCGCCACACACTGTGCGGCCATCCGCCGGCAGCGCCCTGCCACACGAATCATCCTGGTGAAGTTGTCCGTTTTCGCTAAAGCAGGGAGCGACCCTTCGCTTTGACCGGCGCCGGGTCGCTCGGGAGACGCCATGGGGCCAGCGTTAGTCCTTGGCAACAGCAAGCATTTTGTTGAAGCGCTTGCTGAAGTCGTTCCAGGCTTCGACGCTCGCCTCCAGCCTGGCCCGGCCCTGGCGGGTGAGTTTGTAATACTTGCGATCAGGACCCCCGCTGGCGGAATCCTTCCAGTAGCCCGCGATCAGCTTGGCCTCCTCCATGCGCCGTAAAGTCGGATAGAGAAAACCTTGCTTGAATTCGAAGAACCCTTCACTTCTGTCTTTCACGTCCCGGGAGATGTCGTAGCCATACCTGTCCCCTTTGGTCAGGATGGCCAGAATCAGAATCTCCGTCGTGCCCATCTTGAGCTGCTTCAGGATTTTCTTTCGTGGTTCCATTTGCCTCGTCCATGCTTAGTTGGATGGGAACCGTTGAGATCGGCCCCCTCGGTAGTCATTGTTGATGAACGATGCGAGAAAAGCAAGCCCTTTGTGAAATTTGTTGGCGTGGCGAGGGAACGGGGCAGCCTGCCCACGGCAGGGGGAGCGAGCCGGACTTCGTTGTAGGACGTACTAATACAATCTGCTATTTCTTCTCGCTCAGGAGTCCCCATCCCATGCTGAAGAGGCCGCTGATCATCATGGCTATACTGACCTTGAGGGGAAGCTCCTGGCAGAAGAAGCAATAGCCCCAGACGATGAGAATGACGGCTCCAAGCTTGAACATTGCTCCTCCAACCTCCACGGTTTGAAGTTCGGCCTCGCGAGGCCGCTATCAGGTTCAGTTTCGCTTAGACCTGCTTGGACCGCAATTGCGTAAAACCCTGATTTTTGTGTTGCACCCTTAGTACTAAAGTTCCTGGAAGCTCTTAGCAACAAAGGACATCCGCGTGGGGTGCGAGGAGGCTTATGTCAGGTGTAGGAGGCCCCTCCAGCCGTTCCTGGGCAAGCAGATACCGCCCAAGCCTTAGTTGCCCGGCCGAAGGGAGGCTTGGGCTTCCTCGATCAGAGCGTTAAAGAAGCGCTTGATCATCATCTTCGAAGTCATGTCCAGCATGCGCTCCCCCACGCCGGCGATCAGGCCGCCGATCTGCACCTCGCCGGTGAACTTGACCTTGGTGGCCGCCGCGTCGGCCTCGAGGGCCAATAGTCCGTCGCCGCGCAGATGCCCCAGCTTACCTTGGCCCTCCAGCAGCAGCCGGTAGCTTGCCGGAGGGTCTTTGTCGGCGATGCGAACCTTGCCGGCAAACGACCCGCTGATGCTGGACACGGCCACCTTCATCTTCATTTCGTATTCGTCGGGGCCGATGGGGACGAGGCTCTCGCAGCCGGGCATGGCTCGGCTGAGGACGTCAATGTTGAGCAGCAGGTCCCAGGCTGCCTGCTGGGGGAGGGGAAGGGAATACTCGCCCTGGACTTTCATCGAGCCGCGGCCTTCATCGGGCGCGAGCCAGGGCGGCCTCGAGGGCGCGGCGCGCGTAGACCGTTGCTACGTGGGCGCGGTAGTCGGCCGCGGCGTAAATGTCGCTCAGCGCCTCGACGCCCTGCGCCGCGAGCTTGGCCGCCTCCGCCAGCGTCGCCGCCGTAGCCGGCTTGCCTTCGAGCGCCCCCTCGACCGCTTTGGCGCGATACGCCCTGGATGCCACGCCGGTGATGCCGGCGCGCGCCAGGGTGATCTTGCCGCCCTTCACCGCGAGCTGCGCCGCCACGCCCGCCACCGCAAAACCGGAGGCCGGCTGCGCGTCCTTGCGATACGCCCAGCCCAGGCCGGGCGCGTCCACCGGCACGATCACTTCGTAGAGAATCTCTTGCGGCCCGAGCGCCGTGGTGAACGCATCGACCAGGAACTCGTCGATCCCGATGGTGCGCTCGCCCTTGGGACTCATGAGCCGAACCTGCGCCCGCAGCGCCTGCAAGCCCGCCGGGTAGTCGGCCGCCGGATCGGCGTGGGAGAGGCTGCCGCCGATGGTCCCCAGGTTGCGCACCTGCACGTCGCCGATGCGCCCCGCCACCTCCGCCAGCAGCGGGCACTTCTGCCGCAGCGTGTCCGAGGTCTCCACCTGGTTGTGGGTGCTCATGGCGCCAATGCGCACCGCCCCGTTCGTTTCGACAATGTAGTTCAGCTCCGCGATGTGGCCCAGGTCGATCAAGTGCGCCGGCCCCGAGAGCCGCAGCTTCATCATCGGAATCAGGCTTTGCCCGCCGGCCAGCACGCGGCTGTCCTGGTGGGCTCCCAGCAGCTTCAGCGCCTCGGAAACCGACTCCGGCGCGTAATATTCGAACGGTTGCGGGATCATGCTTGGCTCCTTTGCGAGATCAGCCGCCAAATTTTTTGCGGCGTCATCGGCATGTCGATATGAATGACGCCCAGCGGCGAGAGCGCGTCCACCACGGCGTTCACCAGCGCCGGCGAGCAACCGATGGTGCCGGCCTCCCCCACGCCCTTCACGCCCAGCGGATTCACCGGCGAGGGCGTGGTGGTGCGGTCGGTCTCGATCTCCGGCACGTGGATCGACTTGGGCACGGCGTAGTTCATCAGCTCGCCCGTCACGAGCTGGCCGCCTTCGTCGTAGACCGCCTCCTCGTACAGCGCCTGGCCCAGCCCCTGCGCCACGCCGCCATGCACCTGCCCGTCCACCAGCAGCGGGTTGATCACGTTGCCGCAGTCATCCACGGCGATGTAGCGCAGCACCTTCACCTCGCCCGTTTCTTTGTCTACCTCCACTACGGCGATGTGCGCGCCGAAGGGGAAGGCGAAGTTCGAAGGCTCGAAGAAGCGCGTCACTACGAGGCCCGGCTCCAGGCCCGGCTGCGGGTTGCGCAAGATGTGCGCTTCGAGCGCCACGTCGCCGATGGTGGCGGTCTTCGAGGTCTTGGCGCTCGAGAACACGCCGGCCTCGAAGCTCACGTCCTCCGGCTTGACGCCCAGCATCACGGCGGCGAACTTTTTGCACTTCTCGCGCAGGTCCTGCAAGCACAGATAAACCGCCGTGCCGCCCACCGCCGTCGCCCGGCTGCCGAAGGTTCCGATGCCATATTGCACCACGGACGTGTCGCCGTGCAGCACTACCACGTCGTCCATGCTCACGCCGATTGCGTCGGCGGCGATCTGGGCGAAGCTGGTCTCCTGCCCCTGGCCGTGCGGCGAGGCGCCGGTCATCACGGTTACCTTCGCCGTCGGCTCGATCTTTACCGTGGCGCTCTCCCAGCCCCCGGCGGGCGTGGCCGGCGACGGCCCGAAGGCGCAGATCTCGCCGTAGGTCGAGATGCCGATGCCGATGTAACGCCCCTGCCGGCGCGCTTCGCGCTGCTCGTCGCGGGTCTTCTCGTAATCCACCATTTCCAGCGCGCGGTGCAGCGGCTTTTCGTAGTCGCCGCTGTCGTAGGTGAGGCCGGTGGCCGTGGCGAACGGGAACGCCTCTTTGGGAGGGAAGTTCTTGAGCCGGATCTCGGCCGGGTCCATCTTCAAGTTCGCCGCCAGAATATCCACCATCCGCTCGACCACGTGCGTCGCCTCGGGCCGGCCCGCCCCGCGATAGGCGTCCGTGGGCGCGGCGTTGGTGAAAACACCGAACACGTCCGCCTCCACGTTCTGGAAGTTGTACAGTCCCGGCATCATCAATACTGAGAGAGTGGGGATCAGCGGCCCGAGCAACTGGTGGTACGCCCCCAGGTCCTGGATGAGCTTCAGCTTCAGCCCGGTGATCGTCCCGTCCTTCTTCGCCGACATCTCCAGGTAATCGACGTGGCCGCGCCCGTGGATGGTGACCTGGAAGTTCTCGCGGCGGCTCTCGATCCACTTGATCGGCTTGTTCACCCGCATGGAGACGAAGCCCATCAGCGCCTCTTCGGCGTAGACGTTCAGCTTGCTGCCGAAGCCGCCGCCCACCTCCGGCGCCACCACGCGCAGCCGGTTTTCCGGCATGCCCAGCATCAGCGCCACCTGCGTCCGCAACAGGTGCGGGATTTGGGTCGAGGAATAGATGGTGAGCGCCTTGTCGCCCGAGTGCCATTCCGCCACCACGCCGCGCGTCTCCATAGCCATCGGAATCAGGCGCTGGCTGGTGATGCGCTGCTTCACGATCACGCCGCTCTTTTGCGCTTCGGTGAAAGCCTTCTTCAGGTCCCCGCCCTCGGTGTGGCTGGTGAAGGCGATGTTGTCGGGCCACTCCGGGTGCACGGCCGGCGCGCCCTTCTGAAGCGCCTTCTCCGGGTCCGAAACGGCCGGCAGCGGCTCGTAATCCACCTCGATCAGGTCGGCGGCGTCCGCCGCCAGGTATCGGTCGCTCGCCACCACCACCGCCACGGGATGGCCCACGTAGTAGACGCGGTTGGTCGCCAGGATCGTGTGCTTGGGCACGCGCAGCCCCGGCAGCGCCGCCGCGCAGGGCACCGGCCCCACGCCCGCCACATCCGCGCCCGTGAAGACCGCATGCACGCCCGGTGCCTTCTCCGCCGCCGCCGTCCGCACGCCCTTGACCCGCGCCGCCGCGTGCGGGCTGCGCACAATCACCGCGTACAGCATGCCCGGCATCTTCAGGTCATCCACGTAAGTTGCCGTGCCGGTGATCAGCCGCGGATCTTCCTTGCGCCGGATGCGCCGGCCTACCAGCGTTTCCACTTTGGTTGGTGTCGTTGTCGCCATCGTGCGTCTCCTTCGCCAGGTCCGCGATTTACGCCCTCGCCGCCATCTTCTTCGCCGCCGCCCGTACCGCGTTGACGATGTGCATGTAGCCCGTACACCGGCACAGGTTGCCTTCCAGGCCGTGCCGGATCTCCTCGCGCGTCGGCTGCGGATGCTCCGAGAGCAACTGGCAGGAAGCCATGATCATGCCCGGCGTGCAGTAGCCGCATTGCAACCCGTGCTCGTTCCAGAACGCCTCCTGCACCGGGTGCAGGTCGCCGTTCTTGGCCAGGCCCTCCACCGTCTCCACCTTCCGCCCGTCCGCCTGCACCGCCAGCACCGTGCACGACTTCACCGCCCGGCCTTCCAGCAGCACCG
>DASQHK010000124.1:0-2458 GCA_035632135.1 Bryobacterales bacterium | reverse complement strand
GGTATTGGCAAGGGGTATGCGGTCGACAAAATGGCCGCCGTGCTGCGCGACGCCGGCATCCGCATCGCCCTCATCAGCGCCGCCGGCTCCAGCATCTACGCCATGGGCGCGCCGCCGGCCGAGACCAAGGGCTGGTACATCCGCATTCGCGATCCTAAGGACGAGCAGAAAACCGCCGGCGAAGTCTGGCTCCGGGACGGGTCGCTCTCCACCTCGGGCAGCTACGAAAAATTCTTCGAAGCCGACGGCAAGATTTACAGCCACCTGATGGACCCCCGCACCGGCTACCCCGCGCAAGGCATGCTGGAGGTCTCCGTCCTCGCCCCTCAAACCATCGACAGCGAAGCCTGGACCAAGCCGTGCTTCATCAACGGCCCCGCCTGGACCAAGGAGCAGCTGCCAAAAAATTTCCGCGCCCTGCTGTGCGAAGACAACGGCAAGGCGTGCTACTGGGTTCACTGATATGCTGCATAGGCGGCCGCATCTCGGTGCGCGTCGCTCTTATGGACAAGAGAGAACAACCGCTCTTTACCGACCTGGAAACCCCGCCGCGGTCAACCGCGACGAAGCGGCGGCGCGCCAACGAACTCACGGGCTCGGAATGGACGCGCTACTCGATCAGCGTGTGGAACGACATCCGGAAGTCTGCCGACGAAGCCAAATCCAGCCACCCAGCGATGTTTCCTTCCGCGCTGGTCGAGCGGCTGCTCCAGTGTTTTACCTGTAGAGCCGACCAAGTAGTGCTGGATCCCTTTTGCGGCTCCGGCGCGACATTGCTCGGCGCGCGCAAGGTGGGCAAATTGGGAATCGGCTTCGAGGTTTCTAAAGACTACTACGACCTGGCGCTCAAGCGCGTCCGCGAGCAGCAACCCAGCGTTTTGAGCGAGCGGCCGGACGGCCCCGAACCGAGGCTTTACAACTGCGATGCGCGCCTGATGGCGCAGCACGTCGAGGCGGAGAGCGTGGACATCTGCATCACGTCTCCGCCCTACTGGGACATTTTGAGCAGGAAGCGGACGGCCGATTACAAAGGCATCCGTGATTACGCAGGCGCCCCCGGTGATGTCTCCCGCGTCGACGACTACGGCCAGTTTCTGGATGCCCTGGCTGCGGTGTTCCATGAGGTCCATCGCGCCCTGCGATCCAAAAAATACTGCATCGTCGACGTCATGGACATCCGCAAGCACGATAAATTTTACCCTCTCCACGCCGACCTCGCCCGCCGCCTCACGGAACCGGATGTCGGCTTCGTTCTTGATGACACGATCATTTGGGACCGCCGGCAGGAATACAACAACCTTCGACCCCTCGGCTATCCCACTACATTTCGGATCAACAAAATACACGAGTACCTTCTCGTGTTTGCAAAACCCGACGCCACGTCCGCACCCGGCAAAAAAGACGCACCACCCGCGTAAAAAAGAACGTGCGCTGCAATCCAGAAACATTCCTTGCGGGGAAACGCCCCCGGCATAAGGCATAGACACAGCACGGCCGGGGAGCTTGGGCGCTGGCTTGCAACCGCTTCGGGGCACGCCAAAACCAGGAGAACGCGCCTTACTTTCCCTGGAGCTTTCGGCGTGCTTTTCTACACAAACCTACGAAGGAAAAGGAGGATTCACTCATGACTTGGGAACAGATTGGGGGCAATTGGAGCCAGTTCAAGGGAAGAGTTCGGGAAAGGTGGGACAGGCTCACCGAGGACGACCTGGCGATGGTCAATGGGCAGCGCGAGCAGCTCGTCGGCCGGATCCAGGAAAAATACGGAATCACCAAGGAGGTTGTCGAACAGCAGTTGCAGCAATTTCTCGCCAGCTTCCAGGAGATGTCTCAGCCCGGAAAGGCCCAAGGGCCTCAACGCGGAAAACCAGAGGAGCAGCGGCGCACGGGCTCCCTGGGCTGATCCATCTACAGCGGCTCCCGCTACATCCTATTGATACTCGGTCCGGGGCGGCGTCTGCGGACGCCCCCCGGCCTCCGGGAGTCCATCCTGGACCGGCAGGGAACAAGTTCCCCGCCCTCAAATTCGCTATATTCGAGATGTGCCCTCGCTCTTCGAGCAGGCTTGCCGCCGCCGGCCCGTGCCGCGCACGCCGGTGTGGTTCATGCGCCAGGCGGGCCGCTACATGGCGGAGTACCGCGCGCTCCGCGCCCGCCACTCGATCCTCGAGCTGTGCAAGCGGCCCGATCTCGCGGCTGAAGTTACCCTCCAGCCGGTCGAGACCCTGGGCGTCGACGCGGCCATCATCTTCGCCGACCTGCTTCTCCCCGTCGAGCCGATGGGCCTCCAGCTTCGCTTCGCTGCCGGGGAAGGCCCGGTTATCGCCAACCCCGTCCGCACCGCCGCCGACGTCGCCGCTCTTTCCACCAACCACGCCGCCGATCTCGGCTACGTGGGTGAAGCGATCCGCAAAGTCCGCGGCGCCCTCGATCGCCAGGTCCCGGTCATCGGCTTCGT
>DASQHK010000123.1:0-2190 GCA_035632135.1 Bryobacterales bacterium | reverse complement strand
CGGCACCGGAACCAGCACGCCGTTCCAGGCGATCCCGACGTTGCCGGTCTGGAGGCCCAACTGCGGCGTCTGGCCGGTGAAGTGCGGAGTCGGCGTCGCGGCCGGCAGCGAGCTGGTGTCCTCATTGACAATCAGCACGGCGTCGGTCACGTTGCTGGCGTTGCCGTTGAAGCCCCGGTTGTTGGTCATGTTGACGTTCAATGACACGTTAAAGTTCGTCGGGATGTTCGGCGCACCGATCGATCCCGTAATTTCGCAAACCAGCACGATGTCGCCCTCGAGCTCGGCGAGACCTTCCGCGCGCACTAAGCTCGGAGCCGCGTTGGCCACGCAGGTGATCAGCCCGCCGAACGGGTGCTGAGCAAGCGCGGTGCCGCTGGTCCCCGCCAGAGCCAGCAACACTACCGCCAGCCCCAGTAAACTCTTTCTCAAAGCTGCCATTTCTTTCTCCTTTGTCTCACAAAGAAAATTTTTGGATCGGTGAAGTTCCTCTTCAACCTGAACCGTGCAACTCCAATCTCAACCTTGCAACAACTCCAAACCCAAGAACTTCAATCTCCCCCGTGTCGGGCGGAGGAAGAAAAAGAAATTGGCCGGCTTGCTCATGCGCACAAAGCCCGCAGCCGGCTACCGCAACTGATCTAAGTCGGGTCACCTCCTGCGTTATATACAGCTCTGTGCTCGCGGGAAACTTGTAAAGACTCTGGCGCCATCCAACTCGGCGCTAAGCTTCTTAATACCATGCACCTAACCCGGTGTCAAGAAAAAAATTACAAACCCGCCCCAAAATCCCCGCCGCTGGGTACACACCTGCCGGGGTGGTGCTCCGACATAGCCCAACCACGGGTAAGTGGGATTTGTAACACTTTTTGGGCCACAGGTCAAGCTTTTTTTTTGAATCGGGACGTGGAGCGGCGAACTTGGCGAATTCCGGGCTGAACGGGGGCTATCTGCGACCGAACGGCGGGAGCGCCCCGCACCGGCGTACCCGTACTGGCAGCCCGGTCGTACTCCTATCGGCTCAATCGTTGCGCATCAGCTTTTGCAGGCCCTTCAGCCGGCTCCGCAACTCTTCGCTCGTGTCTTTCAGTTGGTTCTCGTCGTAGATGACGTGCGGCGTGAGCAGAATGATGAGTTCGGTTTTCGACTTCGAAATCGACGTGCTTCCGAACAGGGCTCCCAGGCCGGGAATCCGCCCGAGCAACGGCACGCGATCCGCCTGGTAGATATTGTTTTCCTGCATGATCCCACCGATGGAGATCGTGTCGCCGTCATCCACAGTGACCTGTGTCGCCACGGTGCGTTTTTGAATGTCGGGAGACGCTATCGCGCCGCTCGCCGGCAGTGCCGCCGACACCTCCTGGTTGATCACCATGGTGACGATGCCGGTGGCGTTCACCCGCGCTGTGATATTCAGGATCACGCCCGTGTTGCGGCTGGCGACGGTATTAGTAAACAATGACGTCCCGCCCGCCTGCGCGCCACCCGCCAAGCCTTGCGAGGTCAGCACCGGAACTTCGGTGCCGACGTTGATCGTCGCCGGCAGGTTGTCGGTGGCGATCACCGAAGGCGCAGACACCACCTTCGTGCGCCCGTAGGTTGACTGGAGCTGAAGGAACTCCGTTAGCTCGCGCGTCCTGCCGATGAGTTGCCCGATGCTTAAATTGGAAACGCCCGCCCCTAACGACGCGAGCAACTGCTTGTTGGGCAGCCCGCTCGCTCCGGCCGTATCGCGCTGCTGCAGAAAGGCGCTCACCCCGGCCTTAAGCGCGTCGGACAGCGTCACCTCGTAAATCTTGGCGTCGATCAGCACCTGCCGCGGCGGCTGGTCGAGCTGTTCGAGCGTCTTGTGAATGATCTCCCACTCCTGCTGCGTCGACTGCACGATGATCACGTTGTTGACGAAGTCCGGCACGATGCGCACCGCCGAGCCGCCGATGCCGGTGGCGGAGTTCGTGGTCTGCGCCGCGCCCGCCGCTCCTAAATACTGTCCCGTGAGATTGCTCGGCCCTCCGGCCGGCGCAGCCCCGCCCGTCGTGGCAGGCGTGGTGATGCCGCCCGGAATCGGTGGCGGTCCCGCCGCCAGCGGCACCTGAATGTAGCCGCCTCCGCCCATTCCTCCGTAGCCGCCGCCATAGCCTCCTCCGCCATAACCGCCATAGCCGCCGCGCCCCACCCCGCCGTAGCCAC
>DASQHK010000122.1:0-6663 GCA_035632135.1 Bryobacterales bacterium | reverse complement strand
GTACTTGGCCGGCGCGAGCGCGATGTTCATCGTCAGCAGGTTGCGCGGGTCGAATCCCGCGTTGACCTCCTGTAAGCGCGCGAAGCTGCGGATCAGCAGCCCCGAGCCAATCAGCAATACCATCGACAATGCCACCTGCGTCACCACCAGCAGGTTGCGCATCGCGCTCCGGCCCGCGCTTCCGATGCTGCCCCGGCTCTCGCCGCGCAAGACGGTGTTCAGGTCCGGCTTCGAGAGATGCAGAGCCGGTATCAGCCCGAACAGCAGCCCGGTGAGCAGCGAAAGGGCCGCCGTAAACGCCAGCACGCGGCCGTCCATCGCAATTTCCCGCGCCCGCGGCAAATTCCCCTGCAACAGCGCCGACAACGCCCGCGTTCCCCACGCGCTAAGCAGCGCTCCCAGCGTTCCCCCCATCGCCGCCAGCGCCACGCTCTCCGTCAGCAACTGCCGCATCACCGCGCCCCGGCTCGCCCCCAGCGCCGCCCGCACCGCGATCTCCCGCCGCCGCCCCAGCGCCCGCGAAAGCAGCAGGCTCGCCACGTTGGCGCAGGCGATCAGCAGCAGAAAGCCCACCGCTCCCGCCAGGATCAGCAGCGCCGGCCGCACGTTGGCCACCACCCGCTCCTGCAGCTTGCCCGCCACGATCGTCAGGCCCGGGTCCGCATCGGGCATTTTCGGGAACTCCCGCCGGTATTGCTGATTCAGGACATCCATCTCCGCCTGGGCCTGGCTCGCTTTTACGTCCGGCCGCAGCCGCGCCACCGCGTTCAAAAAGCCCGTGCCCGCGCGTGCGCGCGCCGGCGTGATCAGGTTCAGATCGAACACGCGCGGTGCCCAGATATCGATGTCCGCGCCCAGCGGGCTGAACTCGAAACCCGCCGGCAGCACCCCGATCACCGTGTAGTCCCGGGAATCGAGCGTGATGCTCTGGCCGATGATGTCCGGCTGCCGGCCGAAGCGCTCCGCCCACAGCCGGCTGGATATCAGCACGACCTGCCGCCCGCCCGCCTGGTCCTCCTCGCTCCGGAAGCTGCGCCCCAGCGCCGGACTAACGCCCAGCGCGTCGAAGAAGTTCCACGAAACCCGCGCCGACGGCAACTGCTCCGGATCGCCCCGCCGGCTCAAGTTGAACGTCTCGCTGGTGAACGCAGCGATCGCGGCGAACGACTGGCCGTGGTCGCGCAGAAACTCGAAGCGCGGCAGCGAGAAAGGGCCCGCCGCTCCCGCCTTCCACGCGTACACCAGCATCAGCCGCTCCGGGTGCCCGTATGGCAGCGGCCGCAGCAGCAGCGCGTCGGCCACGCTGAACATGGCCGTGTTCGCCCCAATGCCGAGCGCCAGCGTCAGCGCCGTGACGAGGGTGAACGCGCGGTTCTTCCCCAGCACACGCACCGCGTACCGAAGATCTTGCAGAACTCTACCCACTGAGGCTAACTCTCCTCCCGGCCGCTGGCATGCTACAATGCGCTCGCCTCAACCCACTGAGCCTTCTCACTACGGGAGAACAGATCATGCCCTACATGCTGGTAAGACATAAGGTACGCCAAGTGGAAGCCCGTCTTCGACGAGCACGGCCCCCAGCGCCAGGCCATCGGTTCGAAGGGCGGCCGCGTGTTCCGGAGCCAAGACAACCCGAATGAGGTTGTCCTTCTTCTCGAGGTGGCGAGCGCGGCCAAGTTCCGCGAGTTCGCCCGCTCGCCGGACCTCCAGCAGACCCTCGAGCGCGCCGGCGTCCTCGGCCAGCCCGACATCCTTTTCCTCGACGAGGCGGACCGCCCGCCGGCTTAGTAGCGTACCACCGGAGTTTTCAGTTGCGGCTCGCCTTGCAGCCGCATGCTTCGGATATACGTTCAGATCGCGCGGCACTCCGCAATCACGCGCCCCGAGGCCTGCCGCCCCACCCCCCGCACCTCCAAGCCCGCTGCACGAGCCATTCCCCGAAACTCCTCCAACGTCCGCTCCCTGCCGCCCACCAGGACCATCATCAGCAGCGCCGGTGAAGCCTCCTCGCCCGGTCCCGCCCCGGTGAAGACCACCACTCGGCCGGATGGGCGCGCCGCTTCCGCGCAGCGCTTCAGGATCGCCGTCGCCTCGCGATCGGGCCAGTCGTTCAGGACGCCCTTCAATATATAAAGGTCCGCCCCGCCCGGCAGCGGCTCGAAAAAGCTCTGCCCCACCGTTGTCACCCGATCCGCCACGCCCGCCGCCTCAAAGATCGCAGCCGACCGCGCCACCGTCCGCGGCAAATCGACCAGAATCCCGCGCAGCGCGGGCCGCGTGCGCAGCACCTCTGCCAGCAGCGCTCCCGTGCCGCCGCCGACGTCAACCACAGTCTTGACGAGTTCCCAGTCCGCCGGATCGGCCAGGACATTTGGATCCGGGGCGCCGTGCCCGGCCGGCCCCATCAGCGCATCGAAACTCGCGGCGATGTCCGGATGGGCCTCCAGGTCCTCCCAGAAGCCGCGCCCGAAAGCCTCATCATAGGCCGGTCTGCCGGTCCGCACGGCCGACAGCAGCGTGCCCCAGGCGTGCGCCATGCGGCCGCCGAAGCTATCGAGATCGAGACCAAGACGGAGGCCCCCGTCGAGCAGCCCGCGGGCCGTCTCATTGATCGCAAACTGGCCCGGCGCCGGCTCTTCAAACACGCCCTTGCTCGCCAGGTGGCGCAGCATTCGGTGCAGCGAGTCGCGGTCGGCGCCGGAGGCGGCAGCCAGCTCGTCAATTTGCGCGCGCCCCGCCGCAATGTGATCCGCGATTCGCAGCGTCGCCGCCACATGCACGCACCAAGGCGTGCACAGATCGCTCAGCGTCCAGAGGTCCATCCCGCCAGGATAATACGTCGTGGTTTTTTGCGCTTTACGTCTTCGCAGCGCGGGAAGGTGCCGCCGCTCCCTTTGGTCACCGCTCCGATCGGCCGATTCCGAGCCGCGCGCGTTAGCAAGCTCCCTATGAGTCGAGAACTCAGTGCGCACCGGAGCGCGACATCATCCAGATGTTGCCCGTCTCCTCGACGAGCACCATGGCGATTCGGCTGCCCGCCGCCGACCAGCCCCCCTGCTGATAGGAAACGCGCCCGTGAAAATGCTGCACCGCGAAAGCCTCGCCCGCCGGCCGGTGCGAGCTTGCGTCGAGCCGCTGCCCCCACAGGCAGCTATGCCCATCCCTGCTGGAGGGGAAGTAGAGCGTCTTCCCATCCGGCGACCAGTCGGCCCAATCGTTAACTTCCGACGGCGTGACCGTGATCCAGGCGCTTTCGGGAACCGGTTTCGGTCCATCGACCGGCGCGATCGCCATGACTCCGCGGTTGGGCTCCGTCCGAATCGTAAAACTCACCCAGTGGTTGTCGGGCGAGAACCGGCCATAGAGCACATGGTGCTTGGGATCCCTCAGCAGCGGGGTCTGCTGATGGGAAGCAAGTTCCAGAACATTGATCTGATATGGATTGCCGCCGAACATCAATAGCGTTTTCTCGTCCCGCGACCAGTCGGTGGCTCGCAGGCATCCTTCACACAGCTTCTCCGGCACGCCACCGGCGGCGGAGACGTATACGACCCTCTTGGCGTTTTCGTACACCGAAAACGCGATTCTGCCGCCGGACGCGTTCATCACCGGATACCGCTGGGCAAACGATGAGGCGGCTACACTCGACTCTTTTCCGGTCGCCAGGTCACGGACCCAGATGTTGATCTGGCCTGCTTGATTGGAAGCAAACGCCACATAGCGTCCATCCTTTGAGAGCGAGGCGTGCTCCCGGTTGGCGGGACTCTGCGTGATCCGCTCCAGGGCGCCCTTAGGGGTTCCACGGTCCAAATCAAATGGGAGCGACCAGACGTCCCTCCTTGTTTCCCCCATCGTGAATGCCAAGGCGCCGCCGGCCGCGCAGGATGGCGCGGTTTCGTTCCCGGCGCCCGTGGTCAATCTCTGGAGCGCGCCACTCACTCTGCCCGCTGCCGGCGAGAGGCCGATTTCAAACAGGTTATTCGCGTCGCCGCTGGGCGCCGAGAACACAACCGTGTTGGTCGCCGCCAGCCAGCACGCTGGCCTGGGAGTCGAGGAGAACGGTTTCAGGCCGGCCTTGGCCAAGGCTTCGTACGCGCCGGTTTTTACCGCGTCGCCGCTACTTGTAGCGGCGAGCCACCAGTCCAGGCTGGCGCTCTCATATGCCTTTGCCGAGGTGTATCCGATCAGCAGCAGGTGCTTGCCGTCCGGGGACCAGATTGGATCGCGCGCAGCCGTGAAATTCGGCCCCACTCGCTGCGGCGGGCCCCCGGCTGCCGGAACCACCCACACAGTCCCGCTGCCAGGCACCGCGGCGGCTACCCCTGTTCCCTTCGCGCCAACCCAATAGGCCAGTTGCGTTCCGTCCGGGGAAAACTTCGGATTGAAACCGTCCCGCGCCACTAACTGTGCCTCTCCGCCAAACGCCGGAATCTCGTAGATGCCGCCGTTCTCCCGGTTCGATCGAAACACGATCTTGCTGCCATCCGGAGAAAAATCCGGCGTTCGGTTGCCCGCCCCATCCGAAGTCAAACGAATCGGCTGGCCGCCGGCCACTTGCTTGATATAGAGATCCTGCTGGCCATCCAGGCTGCGATCGGAGGTGTAAGCCACCAGCTTGCCGTCGGGAGAAAGCGCAGGGTCGGTGGTGAGGCCGGCGTCGGAGGTCAGCCGGATCACGGCCGCTTCCGAGGGCGTGCCCGCGCCACGCCCGCCCCGCAGGAACCACCACGCCAGGCCAGCCGCGAGCGCTGTCAGCGCCACCAGGATCGGTGCGGCTACGGTTAGCCAGCGGCGGCGAGCCGGAGCGGCCGCGGCCGGCAGGCCAGCCGCAATGGTGCCCGAGTCAGACTCTTCTTTCAGCTCCTCCAGCAAGGTTTTCACATCATCCATGTGCTGGAAGCGGCGAGCAGGATCCTTGCGCAGGCAGTGCGTGATGATTCTTTCCAGCTCCCGGGGCACGGCCGGCGCGATCGCGCTAAAGGGCTTCGGCTCCTTGTGCAGAATGGCCGACAGAGTCGATATCTTTGTCTCGCCCTGAAACGCCCGCGCGCCAGTCACGATCTCGTACAGCACCGAGCCGAAGGAGAAAATGTCGGACCGCGCATCAATCTTCTTCCCTTCGGCCTGCTCGGGGGACATGTAGGCCACCGTGCCCACGATGGTCCCTTCCTCGGTACGAGGCGCCTCGCCAGGCCCCCCGGTCAGGGTCGTGGCGAACGAATCGCCCTCCTCTACCTCGGTCAGCTTGGCCAGCCCGAAATCCAGCAGCTTCACGTGCCCTGGCTCGGTGACCATGATGTTGGCCGGCTTGATGTCCCGATGCACGATGCCGGCCGCGTGCGCTGCCGCCAGGCCATCGGCGATCTGCACGGCATACTTCAGCGCTGCTCCCAAGGCAAGGCCCTTGCGTCCCGCCACCCGGTCGAGGGTTGCGCCGGGCACGAACTCCATGGCGATGAAGTCCGTCGCGCCCTGCTCCGAAACCGCCGTGTCGATGTCGTAAATGTGAATGATGTTGGGATGGTTCAGCGCCGAGGCGGCTTTCGCCTCTTGCACAAAGCGCCGCTTGCGCTCGGCGTTCGCCACAGTTTCCGCGGCCAGGACTTTAATTGCGACGGGCCGGTCGAGGTGGGTGTCGTGAGCTTTGTAAACCACCCCCATGCCGCCCTCCCCGAGCTTCGATTCAATCCTGTAATGCCCGAGGGTCTGGCCGATCATTGCAGTCCATGTTATGTCCCGTCCTAAGACAAGTCAACGCACGGTTAGACACGCGCAGTGGCCGTAATCCGTCCGTAAGCCCAGGCGCCTCCCGTGGTTGTTCGGCGAACTCGGTAGGAAGCGAGATTCGTGCTCGTACCGGAAAGGTGCTGCCCCTCGGTTCCGAGCCGCGACCGAAAGGGAGCGGTAGCTGGCGCTGCTCCTTACGGACGGATCACGTCGGCGTAGTAAGGGAATATGCGAGCGAGGCCCGCCGCCCGCCTCTCACCCAGCCATTGATTCGCTCCACTCCGGCGCCTGCCCGCCGGCCAGGAAGCGCGGCTTCCGGCGGGCCTTGGTCTCCTGCTCAAAAGCGTAGGCCAGCCGGAACAGAACCGGCTCGCTCCACGCCGCGCCGAAGAAGGAAAGCCCCACCGGCAGCCCGCGAAACAGGCCCGCCGGCACGGTGATGTGCGGATAGCCGGCCACCGCCGGCGGCGTCGAGCAGCCGCCCGTGTCGGAGTCCCCGTTCACCCAGTCGATGAGCCAGGCCGGGCCCGACGTGAGCGAGACGATGGCGTCCAGCTTGTGCTTCTGGAGCACCGCGTCGATTCCCTCCTGCCGCGCCAGCCGCAAACACGCCTGCCGCGCGCCCAGGTATTTCTTTTCCGTGAGCGGCCCCTTCGCTTCCGCCTGCACGAAAATCTCCTGCTCGAACCAGGGCATCTCGCGGGCGCGGTTCTTCTCGTTGAACCCGATCAGGTCGGCGAGCGAGCGCGCCGGCCGGTCGCTGGGTAGTCGCGCGAGGTACTGGTTGAGGTCCGTCTTGAATTCGTACAACAGGACCTCCATTTCCGCATCGCCCCACTTCCCATGCGAGGGCAGGTCCGCCGGATCGATCACCTCTGCGCCGCACTTTTTCAGCACGTCGGCCGCCCCGCTCAGGAAGCGGTCGAGCGCCGCGTT
>DASQHK010000121.1:0-3293 GCA_035632135.1 Bryobacterales bacterium | reverse complement strand
CGTGGTCGGCAACGCGACCGTGCCGCGGCGGGTCATCGAGGGTTCGCCGGCCCTGGCCTTGATCGCCAAGTACGGCGTGGGTGTGGACAACATCGACTTAGCCGCCGCCACCGAGCGCGGCGTGCTGGTCACCAACGCGCCGGGCGGCAACGCCGTCTCGGTGGCGGAAATGACCATGGGGCTGCTGATCGTGCTGGCGCGCCGGCTGAAAGAAATCGAGCGCTCGCTGCGCGACGGGGGCTGGCGCGTAACGGCAGGCGACGAGCTTTACGGCCGCACGCTGGGGATTGTGGGGCTGGGCAACATCGGCAAGCAGGTCGCCACGCGGGCGCGCGCCTTCGGGATGCGGGTGCTGGCCAACGACATCGTCGACTACCCCGATTTCTGCCGCCAGTTCGAGATCGAGCCGGTTTCTCTCGATGGCCTGCTGGCCGAGTCCGACCTGGTGACGCTGCACGTGCCGCTGACCCCGCAAACCCGCCACATGATCGGAGGGGCGCAACTGGCGCGGATGCGGCGCGGCGCGATCCTGGTGCACACCGCCCGGGGCGGCGTGGTGGACGAGGCGGCGCTCTACCGCGCTCTCGTGGAGCGGCATTTAAGCGCCGCGGCGGTGGATGTTTTCGAGCGCGAGCCGCTGGGGGAAAGCCCGTTGCGGCCGCTCGAGAATGTGGTTCTCACGCCTCACATTGCCGGCATCACCCACCAGGCCTCGGAGCGCATCGCCCAGCGGACCTTCGACAATGTGCAGGCCTATGCCGCGCGCCGCGCGCCGCCCGACCTGGTGAATCCCGCCGCGGCCGATCGCCCGCGTCCCGCGGCGCAGACTCGATAGGCACCCCGCGTGCGTCACTATAGGGCGGCGGCCGTTCTGCCGATTTCCACTCATCGGGACACTGGCGGAACTGCGTTAACAGGGTGCCGGAAAAGTCCAAATACCGCTTGCTAACGCGCGCGGCCCGGAATCGGGCCAGTTTACGGCGAACCCATCCGAGAACTATGTTCATGTTTCGCGCCGCGGTGCCGAAAAGAAAGGTGACGTTGAGCGGTTACGGCAGTTTCCTTGTTTCCGTCATGGCCGGCTCCGGAGCCGGTGCTGCGTATGCAGGTTGCCTATTCTCACTCGCCGCTGGTGGTTCTGATTACGGAGGACGATCTGGGCGACCAGATCCTGATCCGGGAGGCCCTGCAATCGAGCCGCATACCCAAGTCGCTGCAGATCGTGGGCGACGGCGAGGAAGCGCTCGAGTATCTCCACCGCTCGGGGCGCTACGCCCCGCCGGCCCGCGCCCCGCGTCCCGATCTGATCCTGCTCGATCTCAACATGCCGCGCCTGGGAGGCAAAGAACTGCTGGCCCGGCTCAAAGCAGACGACAATCTTCGTACCATCCCCGTGGTGGCGTTCACCACCTCCGGGCGGGAAGAGGATATCACCCAGTGCTACGCGATGGGAGTGAATTCTTACGTCCAAAAGCCCACCGACTTTGATCAATTCCAGGCCGTGCTGCAGCGGCTGGAGCAGTACTGGCTGGAGGTTTCTCTGTTCCCGCCCCGCCTGGAGTGATCGCGCATCGCCTCCAGCATGGAAACAATCCTGACCATCCTCCACATCGACGATGACCCGGACACGCGGCTTCTGCTTCAGGAGCTTCTCAGCCAGGCCGGGCCCGCAGCCAGTGAGCCGGCGACGATCCGCTTCCTGGAGGCCGGCGGAGTGGAGGAGGCGCTCATCCGCTACCGGGAATCGCAGCCTGACGTCATCCTGCTCGACCACCGCCTCGGCGAGGACAGCGGTCTCGATCTTCTGCCTTCGGTGCGACGCGCCTGGAGCTGTCCGGTTTGGCTGGTGACCGGTTTCTCTCCGGAAACGCTCGAGGAGCGCGCGGCGAAAGCCGGCTCGGCGGGAATCATCCACAAGGACGAACTGCTGGCGGGCGCAGCGGGACTGCGCAGCCGGCTGCTGGCCTGCTGCGCGCCTGCCGCAGGGAACGGTTCCAATCTGCCGATAGAACGGTGAATCCAAGATGCGGGTGCTCGTCCTCGAAGACAATGCGTACGACGCCGATCTGACGATGCGGGCGCTCGAGCAGGCGGGCATCAGCGTGGAGTGGCAGCGCGTCGAGACCAAGGGCGCCTTCGAGGAAGCGCTCCAGTCCCAGGACTGGGACGTCATCGTGGCCGATTTTTCGCTGCCCGGGTTCGACGCCGCCGGCGCTCTGGAATCGGCGCGGGCGCTGGGGCTGGACATTCCGTTTCTGGTCGTGTCGGGCATGATCAACGAAGAGGTGGCGGTCAGCCTGCTGCGGGCCGGGGCTGACGATTTCGTCATCAAAGGACGGCTGGCGCGCCTGGCTCCGGCCGTGGAGCGGGCCATACGGGAAAAGCGGCAGGTGCGGGAGAAGCACCGGGCCGAGCGGGAAATCCAGGTGCTCGCGAAGCGGTGGGGGCTGCTGCTGGAGCACGCGCTGGACGGCGTCGCCGTGCAGGAGCCGATTCGCGACGACCGCGGCGCCATGACCGATTTTCGGCACGTGGAGTGGAACCAGGCCGCCGAGCGGATCACCGGCGTCACCCGCGAGCAGGCTCTGGGCCGAACCGGTCGGGAGCTGTTTCCGGGCATCGACAAGACGGGATTGCTGGCCCGCTACGCCAAGGTAATGGATGGCGGCGCTTCAGAGCTGATGGAAGGCTGCTGTTTGGCCCCGGGACGCGGCGAAGCGGTCCTGGACATCGCCTGTTTTCGCCTCGACGAGCAGCACTTTGTGAGCCTGTTCCGCGACGTGACGGGGCGGAAGCGCTCCGAGGAGAGGCTGCGGCAGTACGCCGCCGAAGCGGCGCTGGGAAACCGCAAGCTGGAGCAAGCCAATGCCGAACTGGAGCGGGCCAACGCAGAACTCGCCCGGCGCAACATCGAGCTGGAAGAGTTTACCCACGTCGCTTCCCACGACCTCCAGGAGCCGCTTCGCAAGGTGGTCAGCTTCGGCGATCTGCTGGCCCGCGAGCTGGGCGGCAAGCTGGACGCCAAGTGCAGCCAGTACCTTTCGCTGATACAAGGCTCGACCCGCCGCATGCAGGCCTTGATCCGCGACCTGCTGGTGATGTCGCGGGCCGACCGCGCTCCCCTCCGCCTGGAGCCGAAACCGCTCGCGGAATGCGTCCGCACCGCGCTCGAACTGCTTTCCGGGCGCATCGCGGAGACCGGCGCCGTTGTGCGCGTCGATCCGCTCCCCACCCTCACGGTCGATGCGGCGCAGATCAGCCAGCTTTATCGGAACCTCATCTCCAACGCCCTG
>DASQHK010000120.1:0-4994 GCA_035632135.1 Bryobacterales bacterium | reverse complement strand
CTATTGAATGAATTGGCTTTGTTCGTGCAAAAAAAGTTTTTGCGCGGCCTACATTGCCTTGCCGCCCGCCCGCTGCGCGATCAGCTTCTGCGCCTGCTCGGTGAGTTGCTGGGCTTTGGGCAGCAAATCCACGGCGGCCTGCACATCGACGTCGCCCTCCACGCGCACCTTCTCTCCCTCGTCCAGGTCGAACGCGGAAATGTAGAGCTGGCGCTTCAAGAACCGCTTCACGTAGTTGAGGTTCTCGGCGAAGTCGGTTTCCGTGAAGCTGATCTTCTCCTTGTAGAGGAACTGCCGGAAATCGTCGACCGCCGCCTCGTCCGGCTCCCAGTGCGGGGGCAGAGTGTCGTGGACGGCGAAGTAGTGCTGGGAGTAAGCGAAGAAAGCATAGCGCCGGACCAGCTCGTTCTGGAAGCGGTTGGGGCTGTGCTGCGGCAGCCGCACGTCGGGCGTGATCCCGTCGCCGCCGTATACCGTCCGCCCGCTGTCGGTCATCTTGGCTTCGAGCTTGGCGTTGATGCGGTGCGTGCCGCGGCATGGATCTGAGTAATACTCATAGAGCGAAATATTATTATACGCCCGCTGGATCAGGCGGCCGCTCGGCGTGTAATAGCGGGCGGTGGTCAGCAGCAGCCCGGCGTTGTGGTTGAGCGGATATTCGGTCTGCACCAGGCCTTTGCCGAACGTGCTCGATCCGGCGATCAGCGCGCGGTCGTGGTCCTGCAGCGCGCCGGCCACGATCTCGGCGGCGGAGGCGGACTCGCAGTTCACCATCACCACCATCGGGTAATTGCGCCCCCCGTTGCCGTGGAGCGCGCGATAGGGATGATCGGCCGAGGCGCGCCCGTGGTGCGAGACCACGATCTGCCCCCGCTTCAGAAACTTGTCGGAGACCGCCACGGCCTCGCTCAGCAGCCCGCCGCGGTTGTCGCGCAGGTCGAGCACCAGCCCTTTGAAATTGCCGGGGTTGAGGCTCTTCAGCGCGTCGCCCACTTCCTGGCCGGTGGTTTCGCTGAAGCCCTCGATCTTGACGTAGGCGATCCCGGGCTTGAGGAAAAACGCCAGCGGCACGCTCTTGCGCGGGATCTCGTCGCGCACCACGCTCACCTCGATCGGCTTATCGCGGCCCTCGCGTCCCAGCGTGATCTCCACGGCCGTTCCTTTTTCCCCGCGCAGCCGCTTGGCCACGGCCGTCGAGTCCAGGTTGAGGGTCGATTCGCCGTCCACTTTCAGGATCACGTCGCCGGGCCGGATGCCCGCCCGGAAGGCCGGCGTGCGCGGAAACGGGAACATGACCACCGTCTGGCGGTTCCGCGTGGTGACTTGCATGCCGACGCCCGCATAGCGCCCTTCCTGCTCTTCACGCAGGCCGCTGAACTGGTCCGGATCAAAAAATTGCGAATGGGGGTCGAGACCGTGCAGCATGCCCGGAATCGCGCCGTTGTAAATGGCGGTGTCGGCGCTGACCGGGTCGGCGAAGTTTTCCTCGACCAGGTGATAGACCTTGGCAAAGGTGCGGATGCTCTCGCGCAGGTCGTCTTCGGGCCCGCTGGCGGCCCGCGCCCGCGGTCCCCACACGCCCCCGAGCACGGCACAGGTAAGAATGATCAGCGCGGCCCCGAGCGGCGCGCGGCGTCTCACGGAATGTATCAACCTACACCCCCTCGGCGGAAGCGGCCCACACTCTCATTATACACGGCGTCCGCCAGATACACGGCGTCCGCCAGCACTTTGCCCGATCCCGTTACCGGCTCTCCCGCTGGGCGATCATCCGCTGCGCCTGGTCGGCCAGCGCCCGAGCCTTGGGCAGTTGCTCGGCGGCGGCCTGCACGTCGGGATCGTTCTCCACGTAGACCTTGGCCCCTTCGTCCAGGTCGTAGCCCGAGATGTAAATCTCGCGCTCCAGGAAACGCTTGATGAAATCCACATTGCGGGCGAAATCGGCCTCGGTGAACGGAATCTTTTCCTTATAGAGGAACTGCCGGAAGTCGTCGAGCGTGGCCTGGTCGGGCTGCCAGTTTGGCGGCAGCTTGTCGTGGGTGGTGAAGAAGTGCTGCGCGTAGGCGAAGAACGCCGAGCGGCGCAGCAGCACGTTCTGGAACTTGTCGGCGCGCTGGGTGGGGAGCTTCACGTCCGGCGTGATCCCGTCGCCGCCGTACACCGGCCGGCCGCCGTCGGTCATCTTCACATCGAGCTTGGGAGCGGCGCGGTGATTCTCGCGGCATGGATCGGAGTAATACTCATAGAGCGAGATGTTGTTGTAAGCCCGCTGGATCAGCCGCCCGCTGGGCGTGTAGTACTTGGCCGTGGTCAGCGCCAGCCCGGCATTGTGATTCAGCGGATAGACGGTCTGGACGAGGCCCTTGCCGAACGTGCTCGATCCCACAATCAGGGCCCGGTCGTGGTCCTGGAGCGCCCCGGCCACAATCTCGGCGGCGGAAGCCGAGTCGCAGTTCACCATCACTACCATGGGGTAGTTGCGGCCCTGGTTGCCGTGCGTCGCGCGGTAGGCGTGCTCGGCCGAAGCGCGCCCGTGGTGCGAGACGATGATCTGTCCCTTCTTCAGGAAGTGGTCGCCCACCGCCACGCCCTCGCTCAGCAGCCCGCCGCGATTCTCCCGCAGGTCCAGGATCAGCCCCTTGAACGTATTTTCGTTCAGCGTTTTCATCGCGTCGAGCAGCTCGCGGCCGGTCGTCTCGTTGAAGCTCTCGATCTTGACGTAGGCGATGCCCGGCTTGAGGAAAAACGCCACCGGCACGCTCTTGCGCGGGATCTCGTCGCGCACCACGGTGAACTCGAGCGGCTGGTCGTGCCCCTCGCGCAGCACGGTGATCGTCACGGTCGTTCCTTTTTCCCCGCGCAGCCGCTTGGCCACGTCGTTGACGCTGAGGTTCTCCACCGACTCACCGTCCACCTTGCTGATCACGTCGCCCGGCCGGATGCCCGCGCGGTAGGCCGGCGTCTTGGGGAAGGGCGCAATCACCACCGTGCCGTTCTCCCGGCCGCCGAAGCGGTTGCGCGGCCCCACGGTCATGCCCACGCCCGCGTAGTGCCCCTTCTGCTCCTCGCGCAACGCGCTGAATTGTTCGGGATCAAAGAACGTGGAGTGCGGGTCGAGTTCGTGCAGCATGCCCGGAATCGCGCCGCTGTAAATGGCCGTGTCGGCGTTCAGCTTGTCGGCGTAATTGTCTTCGACCAGGTGGTAGACATTGGCAAAGGTGCGAATGCTTTGCCGGAGGTCGTCTTCCGGAGGCGCGGCGGCGGCCCGCATGCGGGGACCGTAAATGCCGCCCGCCAGGGAGCAAAGGACAATCGTGAGCGCGGCGAGCCACAGCGCCCGGCCTTTCCCGCGAACCGTCAAACCTCACCTCCAACGGTCCGCCCAGTCCAATCGGCCGGCCGTCTGCCTTCAGTATAGCAGCATCGGAGGCGGAGGCCGGGGGCTCTTGTTCAACCGTAACCCGCTGCCAAGCTGGTCACGCCACTTTTGCCTTTTTGTTTCCTCGCCCGTGAGCCACTTAACTCCTCCACGCGCTCGACCGGTCCGCCTGCGGCCTTATCCTGGTACTGAGTTTTGGCCAACGCGCTCCGGTAGTAACGGTGTCCGGCCGCAGGCCGATTTCGAGACGCGTTCACTGGAAAGTGCCGCGGACAGAAGAAGGGGCGGGACAGCGCGTCCGTTGATGGACGAAAGAAACCCAAAGAGTTCATCGCCGGTTTGGGCTGGGCTATACAGGCTGCGGAAAAGGGTTCGCGGGTCCGCTCCCTCACGGTCGCGGCTCGGCAAACTGAACACGTGAAGCCGAATCCGAGCCGCGCGCGTTAGCACAAGTCACAACTTCACTGTAACGCGGCACCGCGCGTCTTCATTCCCCGGTTCCTCCCGTGCTACCATGACTGCGCATGGAGTCGTTTCCCCTTAGCCTCCGGCTGCTCCTGCTGCCGGTCTTGCTGGGGATCAACGGTTTCTTCGCCGCCGCCGAGCTGGCCCTGGTTTCGGTGCGCGAGACCCGCATGCGGCAGCTTGCGCAGGAAGGCAGCTCGCGGGCGCGCGCCGTGCTCGGCCTGCTCGAGAATCCCGACCGCCTGCTTTCGGCCAGCCAGCTCGGCGTCACGCTGGCCAGCCTCGGGCTCGGGTGGGCCGGCCAGGAAACCGTCTACCACCTGCTGGCCGGCCTGCTTCCACCTATTACGAATATTCACACGGACCGCCTCCTGCATTTTGCCGCCTTCGCCGTAGCCTTCCTAATCATCACGTTTCTGCACATGGTCATCGGCGAGGTGGTCCCGAAAAACCTCGCCTTTGAGCGGGCGGAGCGCCTGGCTCTGGCCGCCGCTCCGGCTCTAGAGCTGTTCGCGCGCGCCACCCATTTTTTTGTACACACGGTGGAGGCGTGGAGCGCAGCGCTCTCCCGGCTGCTCGGCCTGCAGGGCGCGCCCAAGGCGTCCGCCCACTCGATCGAGGAGCTGAAGCTCATCGTCAGCGCCAGCCGGCGCCACGGCCTCCTGCCTGCCTCTCAGGAAGATCTGCTGCACCGGGTCATCGACTTCTACGACGTGACGGCGCGCGAGGTCATGGTCCCGCGCAGCCAAATGGTTTCGCTTCCCGCCGACTCCTCGCTGGAGTCCGCGATCCGCGTGATCCGGATACACCGCCACTCGCGCCTCCCGGTGTGGGAAGGCTCGCCGGAGCACATTATCGGCATTCTTTACGCCAAGGATCTCTGGGCGCTGCTGCTGCGCCGGCCGCCGCGCCAGTTCCGTCTCCGCGACTGGCTGCATCCCCACCGGGTGGTGCCCGAGACCAAGCCGCTGCACCAGCTCCTGGCCGAGTTCCAGCAGCACCGCTTCCACATGGCCATGGTGGTGGATGAGTTCGGCACCATCGCCGGCCTGGTGACGGTGGAGGACGTGGTGGAGCAGATTGTGGGCGAGATCCGCGACGAGCACGACCTGCCCGCGCCCGCCCGCGCCGGGCTCGCCGGACGGCCCGG
>DASQHK010000119.1:0-2129 GCA_035632135.1 Bryobacterales bacterium | reverse complement strand
CGTCGCTCGTTTTAGCCTCTACCCTCTGCTTTGCCTCCGCCGCACTGTGCATCGCAGAGCTAACCGGCTTTCACCTCATCCATCCGCTGTTCTGGCTGACGATCAGCGCGGGCACCTTCGGCATCGCGGGATCCAACTACGTCTACTGGAAGACTTATCTGAAGCGTTCGTAACCCCATCGCCGAGCAGGGCGAGCACGCCCCGGTCCAACTGGATGCGCGTGGTTCAAGCCCTGTTTGAGGCACTTGATCCCCGCAGTCTCACCAAGAACCAGCGCTTCACGCTCGCCTGCAATTTCGTTATGCCTGGTCCCACTACCTGAACGTCCAGAGCTAAGTCATTCCGCCAGCCCGCTCCCTACGGTACGATCAAACTGAGGGTCGCGTTGTGAGCCAAGCTGACATCCCCGAGGCTTTTCTTCGCTGGGGCTACTTGCAGGCGAATCTCGACCCGCTGGGCCGTTTGCAGCCACAGCCGCATTCTGAGTTGGAGTTGGCCGGCGAAGCCGCCGAGCGCGGACGGGCCGTCTACTGCGGCTCGATCGGCGTCGAGTTCCAGCACATCCCTTACCCGGACCGCTGCCGCTGGGTGCGCGAGCGCATGGAGTCGGCGCCAGCGGAGCCGGATCGCCGCCGCATCCTCGAGCGGCTCATCCGCGCCGACATGTTCGAGCGGGTGCTCCAGACGCGCTACCTCGGCACCAAGCGGTACTCGCTCGAAGGGGCCACCGCGCTCATCCCGTTGCTCGATGAAATCCTGAACAGCGCGGCTGAGCGTGGCGCGGAGCAGATCGTGCTGGGCATGAGTCATCGCGGCCGCCTGAACGTGATGGCGCACATTGCGTGCAAGCAGCCTGCCGATATTTTCGGAAGATTCGAGGATTTCTCCCCCCGCAGCGTGCTGGGCGGCGGCGACGTCAAGTATCACGTCGGCGCGACCGGCGAATACGCGACGCCGCAGGGCCGGCTGCTGCGCGTGCACCTGGTCTCGAATCCCAGCCATCTCGAAGCCGTCGATCCGGTCGTGCTCGGCCGGACGCGGGCGAAGCAGGACCGCATCGGCGACGGCGGCGCGGCCCGCGTTCTGCCGATCACCCTGCACGGCGACGCCGCCTTTGCCGGCCAGGGCATCGTGGCTGAGACGCTGAATATGGCCGGCCTGCGCGGCTTCGCCGTCGGCGGCTCCCTCCACGTGATCGTCAACAACCTCATCGGTTTCACCACCGTTCCCCGCGACCTGCACTCTTCGCGCTACTCCTCCGACCTGGCCAAGCGGCTGCCCATTCCCATCTTCCATGTCAACGGCGAAAACCTCGATGCGGTGGCACGCGTGGCGCGCCTGGCCCTCGAATACCGCTACGCGTTTACGAGCGACGTGGTGGTGGATCTGATCGGCTACCGATTACACGGACATAGCGAGGTCGATGACCCTACCACCACCCAGCCGGTCCTCTACGAGAAGATCAAGCATCATCCGCCGGTGTGGCAGACCTACGCCCGCTCAGTCGGCATGGAGTCGGCCGAGGCCGAAGCCCTCGCCGAGCAGATCAAGCTCGAGCTGGAGCAGGCGCAGGACCAGGCCAAGGCGGCGAAAAAGGTCGCGAGCCTGCGGCGGCTGCCCGACTATTGGTCCGGCTTCGACGGCGGCGCCTACGACCCGGCGTTTGAGGTCGACACTGCGCTTGCGCCTGCGCGGTTGGCGGAAATCGCCGCGCGGATCACCGCGACCCCGGGAGACTTCCACGTTCATCCCAAGATCGAGCGTATGCTGGACCAGCGCCGCGAAATGGCGCGTGGTCGGCGGCCCGTCGATTGGGGCATGGCCGAGACGCTGGCGTTCGGCGGCCTGCTGTGGGACGGCGTCCGCATCCGGATGAGCGGCCAGGACACCCGCCGCGGCACCTTCAATCAGCGCCACGCCGTGCTGCTCGACGTGGAAGACGAGCAGGAGTATGTCGCTTTAAGACATTTACACCGCGGCCAGGGCGTCTTCGATTGCTGCGACTCGCCGCTCTCCGAGGCTGCCCCGCTTGGCTTCGAGTTCGGCTACAGCCGCGACTATCCAGAGGCGCTGGTGCTGTGGGAAGCGCAGTTCGGCGACTTCGCCAATGGCGCGCAGGTCATCATCGA
>DASQHK010000118.1:0-3841 GCA_035632135.1 Bryobacterales bacterium | reverse complement strand
GAAGAACCGAGTAGACGCCCGGCTCGACCTCCCGGATGTCAGCGGAAGCCAGTTCCTCCGTGTCTACCGCGTGCGGGCGGCCGTCGATGAGCAGGTCGATCTTCATTGGAGAAGGCTGCGGCGGCCTTCGAGTTTCCAGCGTGACGAAGGGGGCGAGGCCGGCGCGCCGCTGGTGGAACCGGATTTCAGCGCGTGCCGAGCGGCGGCGAGGGCAGCGGCCTGGACCTGCTCGGAATCGCTGCCGGTTGGCGGCGGCGGCGCGGCCATCCAGCTCTCTACGAACCGCGTGTCGAAGCGTCCCTCGCGAAATTCGACGGTGGCCACGAGGCGGCGGAAGAAACCGAGGTTCGTTTTGATGCCGGTGACGTAATACTCGTCGAGGGCGCGCTCCAGGCGGGCGATGGCTTCGTCGCGGCTCGGCGCCCATACGATCAGCTTGGCGAACAGGGGGTCGTATTCGAGAGGGATCGTCCAGCCGGGGTACGCGCCGGAATCGACACGGACGCCCGGGCCGGCGGGACGATCGAGCGTGAGAATCCTGCCGGGCGAGGGAAAGAAGTGATTGTCCGGATCTTCGGCGCAGATGCGGCATTCGATGGCCGCGCCGCGCCAGCCGATTTGCTCCTGCTCGAAGCCGAGCGGCTCGCCAGCGGCAACGCGAATCTGCTCTTTGACCAGATCGATGCCGGTGACGAGTTCGGTGACGGGGTGCTCCACCTGGAGGCGGGTGTTCATCTCGAGGAAATAGAAGCGGCGGTCTTGGCCGACCAGGAACTCGACGGTGCCGGCGTTGTAATAGCCGGCGGCGCGGGCGACTCGCACGGCGGTTTCGCCCATTTCGCGGCGCATCTCGGGATGAAGAGCCACCAGCGGCGAAGGACATTCTTCGATGACCTTCTGGTGGCGGCGCTGGAGTGAACACTCGCGCTCGCCGAGGTGGACAACGCGGCCGTGACGATCACCGATCACCTGGATCTCGATGTGGCGGGGCGCGGCGAGATACTTTTCGAGGTAGAGGCTGCCATCGCCGAAGGCACGCTCGGCTTCGCTCGCGGCATCGCGAAAGGCGGCAGGGAGATCCTCGTCGCGCTCGACCACGCGCATGCCTTTGCCGCCGCCTCCGGCGGCCGCTTTGACCAATACGGGGTAGCCCAGGCCGGCGGCCTCGCGGCGGGCGGCGCCGGCATCGGCGATGGCGGCGGCTGTGCCGGGAACGACCGGCACGCCCGCGGCAATCATCGTTTCACGGGCTTTGGTTTTGGAGCCCATCAGCTCCATGGAGGCGGCGCTGGGACCGATGAAGACGATGCCGGCCGCCTCGCAGGCGCGCGGCAGGGCCGGGTTCTCGCTGAGGAAGCCGTAGCCGGGATGGATGGCGCCGGCGCCGGAGCGGCGGGCGGCGTCGATGATACGTTCTACCGACAGATAGCTCTGGGAGGCGGGAGCGGGGCCGATGGCCACGGCCTCGTCGGCCATGCGCACGTGCAAGGCGGCGCGGTCTGCCTCCGAGTAAACGGCGACGGAGCGGATACCCATCTCGCGGCAGGCGCGGATGACGCGCACGGCGACCTCGCCCCGGTTGGCGATCAGGATCTTTCGAAGCGGCATCTTAGCCACAGAGGCAGAGCAACACCATTCTAGATTTCTCTGCGCCTCTGCGTCTCTGTGGCTAGGCTTTCGCTTTGTTGCATTGGGCGCACGGGCAGATTTCGCGCAGGTGCTCGAACGAGTATATCCCGCTCGAGTGGCCGTCGTTCCACTTGAATTGCAGCGCGTAACGGCCAACAGGCTCAACGCCGTCGAGCTTGAGAACTTTCTTGAACATTTGAAGCGGATTGGCCGGGGCCTCCGGCGACGTGCCGTGCGCGTTGGCGCAAAGGGCGCAGGGGCAGTGGTCGCGGAGGTACTGGAGGGGGTAGGAGCTGTGGTGGCCGTCCGCCCAGTCGATGGTGACGCCGGAGGAGAGCGACACGTCGATGTTTTTGGGATCGGTGGAGGGCATGGCGGATCGCCGCGCTCAGAGCTTGTGCACGCGCTCTACGTCCCGCACTCCTGAGATGCGGCGCATGGCGCCCAGGATGCGCTCGAGCTGCTTCATGTTCTGCACTTCCAGGGTCATTTCGATGGTGGCGGCGCGGCCGGTTTCGGTGGAGGCCTCGATGCTGGTGATGTTGGTGTTGTCGTTGGAAAGGATGCTGGTCACTTCGTTGAGCATGCCAGGGCGGTCGTCGGTGTGGATGGTGAGGCGCACGGGATAGCTGGCTTCGGCGCTCTTGGCCCACTCGACTTCGATACGGCGCTCGGCCTCGTACATGAGGTTCTCGACGTTGGGGCAAGTCTTGGAGTGCACGGCCACGCCCTTGCCGCGGGTCACGTAGCCGACGATGGGCTCGCCCTTGATGGGGTTGCAGCAGCCGGCCCGGTAGACGAGCAGGTCGTCGAAACCTTTGACAATGACGGCGTCGCCCGAGCCGTGATGCAGCGGGGAGCGGACCGGGACTTGGCGAACGCCGTCCCGGGCCGGCTCAGCCGGCGCCTCGAGCGGCGCCAGCTTGCTCAAAACCTGGCGGGCGGAATATTTGCCGTAGCCAAGGGCGGCCAGCAGGTCTTCCATCTTGCCGCAGCCGTATTCGCCGGCCACGCGCTCCATGGCCTCGCCGGGAATCTTGCTCAGGCTGACGGAGGCGCGGCGCGCTTCTTTTTCGAGCAGCCGGGAGCCGATCTCGACCGCCTTCTCGCGCTGGTTAATGTTGATCCAGTGCTTGATTTTCTGGCGGGCGCGCGAGGTCTTAACCAGGGCCAGCCAGTCGCGGCTGGGAGTGTGGCCGGCCTGGGTCAGAATCTCGACGATGTCGCCGTTGCGCAGCTTGGATTTGAGCGGCACGATGCGGCCGTTGACCTTGGCGCCCGTGCAAGTGTGGCCGACCTCGGTGTGGATGGCGTAGGCGAAGTCGATCGGGGAGGCGTCGCGGGGCAAGATAATGACCTTGCCCTGCGGCGTGAAGGCGTATACTTCCTCGGGATACAGATCGATCTTCAAGGTCGAGAGGAAATCGCCGGGGTCCTGCATGTCGCGCTGCCACTCGACCAGTTGGCGCAGCCAGGCCATGCGCTGCTCGTCCATCATGGGGCCCTTGTGGCCTTCTTTGTATTTCCAGTGGGCGGCGATACCCTCCTCGGCCAAGCGGTGCATTTCTTCCGTGCGGATCTGCACCTCGAAGGGCTGGCCGTGGTGGCTGATGACGGAGGTGTGCAGTGACTGGTAGAGGTTGGGCCGCGGCATGGCGATGAAGTCCTTGATGCGGCCCGGCACCGGACGCCAATGGTTGTGGATCACGCCGAGGGCGGCGTAACAGTTCTTGACGGAGTCGGTGACGATGCGCAGGGCAAGGAGGTCATAGACCTCGTCGAGCGTGCAGTGCTGGCGCTTGAGCTTCTGGTAGATGGAATAGTAGCGCTTGATGCGGCCTTCGACGCGCGCCGGCACGTCGGCTTCGGCGAGCTTGGCGATCACTTCTTTCTTGATCTCTTCTAGGAACTCCTGGTTGGCCAGGCGCTTGGATTCCATCTGCTGGCTGAGGTCCTGGAAGGCGGGAGGATCGAGGTAGCCGAAGGCGAGGTCCTCCAGCTCGCCGCGCATCTTGCCCATGCCGAGGCGCAGGGCGATGGGGGCGTAGATTTCCAGAGTCTCGCGGGCGATGCGCTCGCGCTTCTCGGCCGGCAGGTGCTGCAGGGTGCGCATGTTGTGCAGCCGGTCGGCCAGCTTGACCAGGATGACGCGGATGTCGCTGACCATGGCCAGCAGCATCTTGCGAAAGCTCTCGGCCTGGCGCGCCTCCGG
>DASQHK010000117.1:0-6196 GCA_035632135.1 Bryobacterales bacterium | reverse complement strand
CGAAGGCTACCTCGCCTGCGGCACGATCGGGCCGGGGCGCATGAGCGCCATCGAGGAGATCGTGGCGGCGGTGGAAGAGGAGCTGCGCCGGCGCACGGCGCAATCGGATGCGCAGTCCGATCTGGCGGGCGAGACCGTGCTGATCACCGCCGGGCCCACGCGCGAGCCGCTCGATCCGGTGCGCTATCTTTCCAATCGCTCCAGCGGCCGCATGGGCTTCGCGCTGGCGGAGGAGGCGCTGGCGCGGGGCGCGCGAGTGATCCTGATCGCCGGGCCCACCGCCCTCCCGCCCCCCGCCCGCGCCGAAGTGGTGCGCATCGAGACCGCCGAGCAAATGCGCGCCGCCGTGCTCGAGCACCTCGCCGAATCCACCATCATCATCAAAGCAGCGGCGGTGGCCGACTTCCGCCCCGCCCGCCGCGCGCCGCGGAAGATCAAGAAGTCCGCCGCGCCGCCGGCCATCGAGCTGGAGCCGACTCCCGACATCCTGGCCGAACTGGGCCGGCGCAAGGGCGGCCGGCTGCTGGTAGGCTTTGCCGCCGAAACCGAGAACCTGCGCGAGGAAGCAGCGCGCAAGCTGAAAGCGAAAAACTGCGACCTGGTGGTGGGCAATCTGGTCGGCCAGCCCGGCGCCGGCTTCGACGCCGAGGAAAACGAAGCCATTCTGGTCACGGCGCAAGAGACGATCGAGCTTCCGCGCAGCTCCAAGCGCGAACTCGCCGCCCGCCTCTTCGACCATATCCACAAGCTGCACCGGGCGCGTCCCATGGTCCGGCCATGACGCGTTGATGACCTCCCAGCAGATCCGCCAGTACCTGCGTTTCTATCGCGACCTGGGCTTCGAGGAGCTATACCGGCGCGAAGCGCCGGCCGCCCCGGCGCCCGCGCCGCCGGCCGCTGCTTCGCGCCCGGCGCCGCAGCCCGCTGCCGCCATGGATGCCCCGCCGCTCACGGGTCCGGCGGATCTGTTCGCTGCCGTTGCAAGCGAGGCGCCCCGCGAAGCCCTCGAGCAGATCCAGGCCGACCTCGGCGATTGCACGCGCTGCCGCCTCCACCAGCGCCGCACCCATATTGTCTTTGGAGTAGGCAGCCCGCAGGCGAAGCTGGTCTTCGTGGGCGAAGGGCCGGGCGCCGATGAAGACGCCCAGGGCATTCCGTTCGTGGGCCGGGCCGGCCAACTCCTCACGCAGATGATCGAGAACACCGCCGCCCGCGAGGGCCTGCCGCTCAAGCGCGCCGACGTTTACATCTGCAACGTCGTGAAGTGCCGGCCGCCCGAGAACCGCACGCCGGAGCGCGACGAGATGGACACGTGCAGCCCGTTTCTGTTCCGGCAGATCGAGTCGATCCGGCCCAGGGCCATCTGCGTGCTCGGCGGCACGGCGGCCAAAGCGCTGCTTGCGACCACCGCCGGCATCACCCAGTTGCGCGGCAAATGGCAGAGCTGGCGCGGCATCCCGGTCATGCCCACCTATCATCCCTCGTTTCTGCTGCGCGGCTTCAACGCTGCCTACAAGAAAGAGGCATGGGAGGACCTGAAGAAGGTTCTGCATTACGTCTACGGCTGAGGGGCGGCAAACCTGAATCGGGTGTGCGCCCGCTGCCGAGCCGCCCGCGAAGCAAGCGGTCTTTCCGAAGGCGGCAGACCACTCCCTCACGGTCGCGGCTCCGATCCGAGCCTAAGGCCACGCTCGGGCGCGCTTGAGCTTTCTTGCCGCACACCCGCCTGGATCCGCACTCGGCAGCCCCGGAATGTGCTAAGGTTTCCTTTAGCGGGAGTTGCACTTAAGAGGAAGTTATCTATGCGCAGAATTCTGTTGCTCGTTACTGTTGTCGCTCTGCTGCCGTCCCTGCTTGCGGCCCAGTCCTCCGCCGGCATCATCCTGGGCAATGTTCGCGATCCTTCGGGAGCCTCCGTGCCGGGCGCCCGCATCACGATCACCAGTGTTGCCACCAACGCGAAGTTTGCGTACACCACCGGCGCCGCGGGCGATTACTATGTTCCCTCGCTGCTGCCGGGCGTCTATCGCATCGAGGCCGAGAAGGCGGGCTTCCGCAAGGCCACCGTCGATAGCGTGACGCTCCAGGTCAATCAGACCCTGCGCGTGGACATTCCGATGGCGATCGGCGAGGTTACCCAGTCCGTGGAGGTCGCCGCCACCGCGCCCTTGGTGCAGGCCGATAACGCCACCCTCGGGCAGGTGGTCGCCAACCGGCAGGTGACCGAGCTGCCGCTGAATGGCCGCGACTTCACCAGCCTGATGGCCCTGAACACCGACGTCACCCAAGCCCAGGGAGGCAACGGCATTGCGCCGAGCATTCGCCCGCACGGCCTCAACGACAACTTCCGCTACCTCAGCGTGAATGGCGCGCGGCCCGCATCCATCAGCTATCTGATTGACGGCGTCACCAGCAACGAGGGCCTGTTCCAGGCGCCCAGCAATATTCCTCCCATCGACGCCATCCAGGAGTTCAAGCTGCAGAACGGGCTTTACTCGGCCGAGTTCGGCATGGGCGCGGCGCAAGTCAACATCGCGCTCCGGTCGGGCACGAACGCCCTGCACGGCTCGCTGTGGGATTTTCTGCGCAACGACGCGCTGCAGCCGGCCAATCCGCGCTTCCACGTCAAGTCGCCGCTCAAGCAAAACCAGTTTGGCGGCGCGGGCGGCGGGCCGGTGGTGATTCCGAAACTGTACAACGGCCGCGATCGCACGTTTTTCTTCGTCAGCTACGAAGGCGGCCGGCGGCGCACCGGAGGCGTGGGCCAGGCGCAGGTGCCTACGGATCAGGAAAAGCAAGGCAATTTCTCCGACTGGCCAACCCAGCTTTACAATCCGCTCACCGGCGTGGCGAACCCGGGCGGCACGCCGCCGGTGATCCGCCAACCCTTCCCCAACAACCAGATTCCCGCGAACCTGCTCGCGCCGCAGAGCCAGAACCTGGCGAAGTATTTCCCGTCGCCCAACGTCAACTGCAAGCTGCCCTGCAACAATTACGCGGGTTCGGTGGTATCACCCCTCACCACCGATCACTTCACCACGCGGATCGATCAGAACATTTCCGACAAAGACCGCATCTACGGCCAGTTTCTGTTTCAGGATGTGGACGCGCCGCTCCCTTCGCTCATACCGCTTTCGGGCGTCGCGGAGAAGCAGCACAGCCGCCTGGCGGGATTGCAGTGGACGCACGTCTTCAGCCCGCGCACCCTCAATGAAGCGCGCGTGGGTTTCAACCGCTACTACTTCCTGCAGGACTTCGAGACCGCCTTCGGGTCCATCAATTACTGGCAGCAGGCCGGCCTGGTGAACCTCAACAACAACGCGGCTTATTACGCGCTGCCGGCCATCTCGATGGGCACCAATTATACGTCCATCGGCAACGGGGGCTCGGTGCCATTCTTCAACGTCAGCAACACCTTCCAGTACGCGGACGACGTTACTTTCACGCGCGGGCGCCACAACCTGAAGGTCGGGGCCGACATCCGCCGCAACCAGAACATGAACGAAAGCGGCTTCGGCGGCAACGGCTTGCTCACGTTCCAGGGCGCTTACACGGCGCTCAATCCCACGGTCGCCCAGGTCGCCGGCTCGCCTAACGCCGGCAATGCCTTCGCCGACTTCATGCTCGGCTATCTGAACGGCAGCCCGGTGGCGCGCTTCAACGCCTTTGACCAGAGCTTCTCGCGGCTACGCAACACCGATTTCATGTTCTATTTCCAGGATGACTTCCGCGTCAGCTCGCAGCTCACGCTGAATCTGGGCGTGCGCTGGGAGCTGCACACGCCTTTCCACGACAAGTTCAGCGGCGGCGACATCTTCGACATGGCCTATCCCGGCGGACGCGTCCTGTACGCCGACAGCAAGTATACAGGCCTGTTCAACAACCCGATCCTGGCGGCCTGCTGCGCCTCGCAGAGTCTCGCCAATACGGACTGGCGCGACTGGGCGCCGCGCGTCGGCCTGGCCTGGCGGCCCTTCTCCAACAGCAACCGCTTTGTGGCGCGCGCGGGCTACGGCGTCTTTTATGACGTGCTGCAGAGCTTCTATCCCACGCAATCGGTGACCCTGGATATTCCGTTCCTCGAGCCCGTGCTGCCCACGCCCAGCACGCTCGAGAGCCAGCCGCCCGTGGACATCCGCAATCTGTTTCCGGCGCCCTTCTCGATCGCCCAGCGCAGCTTCCCGCCGCCCTACTGCCAGGGGCCGGCGTCGCAAGTGGTCAATCCGTCGACGGGCGTGATTAACCAGGTGGTGAACTTTTGTTCCGACGCGCGCGTGCAGTTGCAAAATAACAAGACGCCTTACATCCAGCAGTGGGGGCTGAACCTGCAATATGAGCTGCTGCCTCACCTGATGATCGAGGCCGGCTACCAGGGATCGCACGGCCTGCGCGAGCCCATCGCCTGGAGCTTCAACCAGGCCTACCTGCCGGCCGCCTCCGGCAATCCCAGCAACAGCGTGACCTTCGTCTCGCAGTGCCCGCCGGGGACGGCCGGGGTTTCCTGCTCGCCGGTGCAGTCCCGCGTTCCCTACTTCAATTTTGCGTCCACGGCCACGGCGCTGGCCAATCTGGCGCAGTCTTCCCACAACGCGCTGGTATTCAAGGTGGACAAGCGTTTCGCCTACGGCCTGCAAATGCTGGGCTCGTTCACCTGGGGCAAGACGCTCGACCAGTCGTCCGAACTTGGCGGCGGCATCCAAGGATCGTCGGACCGGGCGGAGTATTCTCACAACCTCAGTCTCGAGCGCGGGCCCGCAGGCTTCGATCAGACGCGGCGGCTGGTCATGAGCTGGGTTTACGAAATGCCCTTCGGCAAGGGCAAGCGGCTGCTGAACCACGGCGGCGTGGTCAACTTCCTCGCCGGCGGCTGGCAGGTCAACGGCATTCAGACCTTCGCCGACGGCACGCCCGTCAACGCGATCTGCAGTTGCGGCGACCGCACGCAAACCGGCGACACCCGCAACGGCGAGCGCGCCGATGTCCTCGGCAGCCCCTACCCCTCCGGGTTCCAGCAAACGCGGACCAAGTTTTTCAACACTGCCGCGTTTGTCACGCCGCCGCTCGGCACGCTCGGCAACGCCGGACGCAACGTGCTGCGCTCCACCGGCCAGCGCGCCACCGATTTTTCGGCGTTCAAAAACTTCCGCGTTCGCGAGTCTCTGAACGTCCAGTTCCGCTCGGAGTTCTTTAACCTGTTCTCCAGCCACTTTTACTTCCCGGTGTTCCCGGTGAACGCGATTTCGGCGGTCAATTTCGGCTCACTGCTGCCCGTGGGCGGCGATAGCGGGAATCTGTTCAACCCGCGCATCATCCAGTTCGCCCTGAAGCTGGTTTTCTGAGCTGCTGCCCGCCAGTGCCCCATCGGCAGTAGTACGCCTCCCGTGCCCTCCGTATGCCCGGGGAGCGCCCGCAATCGCCTGTACCCTCTGAAATTACAGAAGTCTTACAAAGCGCCGGCCAAATCCCTGTTAGCTTAGGAATGGAACATCAATTCGGGAGACCCCTTGACCACCGACATCGCTCTCTTATCCGGCCGCGACAGGCTGAACTGGCCCACCGCCGTCACTCTCGCACTCTTCCACCTGGGCGCCGTTGCGGCGCTATTCCTGTTCAACTGGCGTGCTTTCGCCGTCGCTGCATTCCTTTACTGGGTGGCCGTCTGTCTTGGCATCAGCATGGGTTACCACCGCCTGCTCACGCACCGCTCCTACAAGGTGCCCGTGGCTCTGGAGTATTTCTTTGCTCTTTGCGGCGCGTTGACGCTCGAAGGCGGGCCGATTTCCTGGGTTGCCACGCATCGGATCCACCATCAGAAGTCCGATCAGCCCGGCGATCCGCACTCGCCCCGCGATGGCGCCTGGTGGGCGCACGCCGGCTGGATTGTCCTCGGCGAGTCCAATCACAGCGATACCCGGAAGATGTCAAAATATGCGCCCGATCTGGCGAGTCACCGCTTCTACGTCTGGCTGAACAACTATCACTGGGTCCCCATGGTGGTGCTCGGGCTGGCGCTGCTCGTGGCGGGGGGCCTTCCGATGATGCTGTGGGGCATCTGCCTCCGTGTGGTCATCGGTCTCCACACCACCTGGCTGGTCAACTCCGCCACCCACCTGTGGGGCACGCGCCGGTTCCCCACGCGCGATAATTCCCGCAACAGTTGGTGGGTCGCTCTGCTCACCTTCGGCGAGGGCTGGCA
>DASQHK010000116.1:0-7525 GCA_035632135.1 Bryobacterales bacterium | reverse complement strand
GTTTGCTGGGCCAGGGCCGAGACCAGGATGGGCATGGCGATGGTCGAGTCGCAGTGGCAGTTGACCATGTGGGCGTCCTTGGCGATCTTGCCCCAGCTCTGCGCCTCCTCGAAAGTGCAGCCGGAGAGGCCGCCCCAGTGGGGCGCGTCGGTGACCACCTGGATGGCGTACTTGTGGCCGGTCTTGCCGGTGTTCATGATGATGGCCACTACCTCGGTCTGCTGCACGAAGTTCTTGGGCGTGCCGCCGCCGAAATAGATCACGGCCGTTTCGGGGGACTCGGCGACGATGCGGGTGATCTCGAGCACGTCCCCGATCACGTCGAACAGGAGCCGGTTGCCGCCGCGGTAGCGATTGACGGCCACGCCGATGCCGATCGAGCTATCGCCCACGGCGGGGCAAAACAGCGGCACGCTTGCCTTTGCCGCCGCCGAGACGATGCCGTCTTCTTTGGCCGTCTTGCTCAGCTCGCAGCCCAGCAGATAGAGGAATTCGCGGGTCGTGTAGGCGCGCGACTGGTCCAGGCCGGCGGCGAAGTTGCCGATCCAGCGGTCGTGCTCGCGGAATTTCTCTTCATCGGCCAGCACGTCGTACATTCGGTCGATCAGGTTTTCGCCCAGCGCCACGTCGTCGGTGGCGGCCGAGCCTTGATAGTGGTAATACCCGAGCGTCTCGTGGATGTCGTGGAAGAAGTTGGCGCCGGTGGAGACCAGGCAGTCGATGAGCCGGTTCTGGATCATGTAGACAACCAGGCGCCGCATGCCCGCCGGCACCATGGCGCCCGACATGCCCATCAGGATAGAGCAGCGGTCGCCCAGCATGCGCTTCCACACCTGGAAGGCCTGGCCGAGCTGGCGGCCCTGAAACGCGGTGCCCTCCATGCGCTCGAGCACCGAGGCAGCGGAGGCGTCGGGGCCGATCGCAAACGGCCGCGTGGGCCGGGAAAGCAGCTCCTCTTTGGTGGGATGGCGCGGCATGCTGGTCGGCCGGCTACTCGAAGATCGCAATCGCCGCCGCGATCACGGTGGTCCACCAGCCGCGCTTGTCGCCGATGGCGGACTGCGTGACGTTCATCGTCCGGACGATCTTGTTCGAGATGCGGTAGATCTCCTTCTTCTCGTCCCAGCTCCGGTCAGGGTCGAACTCGACGTTGAGGGTGGTGGCAAGCATCTCGGCTGCCAGCTCCTCGGCGTAGTCGCCGGCGGTCTCCTCGGTTTCACCGAAGGAGTGATGCTCGGAGAGGTAGCCGTACATGGATTTGTCGGCCGGCAGAGCGATGCCGATGCTGACGGCCAGCAGCCGGTGCGGCTCGCGGGTGGCGTTTTCGCTGAGCACGGCGAAAAGCACCTGGCCGGGCTGGAGGTATTTCTCGCCCTCCTTGCGCGAGATCAGCTTGCAGCGCGGCGGAAAAATGCTGGAGACGCGGACGATGTTGGTGGCCGCGATCCCGGCGTCGCGCAGCGCCAGCTCGAAGCTGGTGAGCCGCTCCCTGTGCTTGCCTACGCCCTTGGTGAGGAAAATCTTCTTGGCGACCAGCATTTGTCCGGGCCGAGCCTCCTTGTCCGCCGCGCGTTCGGATTTTACAAGCTAACAGAAATGCTCGGGAGGGTCAACGAGATTTGGCAGCGAGGCCTGCGCTGCGATATTGGCCCGTTCCGATGGCCCGCTAGCGCCTATGCTAAACTCGCGGCATGGGCGACGGGAACGGGTTCCCGGTGCTGGGATCGACCCCCCGCATCCACTCCTTGCTGATCAAGCCGGCCTCCGCAGTGTGCAACCTGGACTGTGAGTACTGCTTCTATTTAGATCGCCAGGCCGACCCGTACAAGGAGCTGCCGGGCCGCCGGATGACCGAGGAAACGCTCGAGCGGCTCATCGATGGCTTCCTGTTCTATTCGTATCCCAACAGCGTCTTTGCGTGGCAGGGGGGCGAGCCGACGCTGGCCGGCGCAGCGTTTTTCGAGCGCGCCGTGGAGCTGCAGAAGCGCTGCGGCCGCGACGGGCAAACGGTGAGCAATGCGCTGCAGACCAACGCCACCCTGCTCGACGAGCGCTGGTGCAACCTGTTTCGCGAATACAATTTCCTGCTTGGGGTGAGCGTCGACGGACCGGCCGAACTGCACGACCGCTACCGCGTCAACAAGCAGGGCAAGGCGACCTTCCAGAAAGTGATGCAGGGCGTGGAGCTGCTCCAGAAGAACAAGGTCGAGTTCAACATCCTCTGCGTGCTGAGCGGGGCCAACGTGGAGCACGCGGGCGAGCTTTACAGGTTTTTCCGGGGGCTGGGCGTGGAGCACATCCAGTACATCCCGCTCGCCGAGTTCGGCGATCTCGGGCTGCTGCAGCCCTGGACCATCACGCCCGAGCAGTACGGCCGGTTTCTTTGCGAGACCTTCGACCTGTGGTGGCCGGATCGCAAGAAGGTCCGCATCCGCTTCTTCGACAACATCGCCGAGGCGCTGGCCGGCCTGCAGCCCGGCAACTGCACCATGCACCACACCTGCGACTCCTATTGCGTGGTGGAGTACAACGGCGACGTGTACCCGTGCGATTTTTTCGTGGAGAAGAGCTGGAAGCTCGGCAACATCAACGCCGATTCGTTCGCCGAGATTGCGCGCCGGCGCCAGCGCTACAACTTCGCCGCGAAGAAAACGATCCCGCACCCGGAGTGTCAGGTCTGCGAGTTTTACTCCGTTTGCAAGGGCGGCTGCCCCAAGCTGCGCTACGGCCGCCACCAGCGATTCGACGACCTCGACTACTTCTGCGCCGCCTACAAGCAGATTTACGCCAAGGCCATCCCGAAGCTGAAGCCGGAAGTGGAAAAGATCCTGGCCCGGGGCGCGGCGCGCGGCACCAACACGTGGTGAGCGCCGCGCTTCCCAGGGCCGATGAAATGCGCCGCAACGTTACTGGGGCTTGGGCGCCTCCTCCGCCTTCGGCTTGGCTTTGGTCATGGCCGGCCGCGGCTTGGGCCTCCAGAAATCCGGCGCGGCCGCGGCGATTTCTTCCGGCGGGTTGCTCAGCTCGGGCACAAAGCGGCTGATCATTACCTCATTGCCCAGCGTGGCCTCGCGCGCCACTTTACCGAACTGCTGAAGCGCCTCTTCGCCGACCACTTTCGGCAGCGGCTGGAGGTCGTCAAATTCGCTCATCGACCTTGCCAGCATCGTGAGGTAAAAAGTGACCCCGTGCTGGCCTGCCGCGGACTGCGAAACAAGAGTCGTCCTTTTGGGGTCGCCCTTCTCGATGGCGGCTTTCATTTCTTTCAGGGCGTCCGCGTATTCGACCGCCCGTCCGGGACGCACGTGCACGATGACCGTCCGGAGCCAGCGTGCCTGCCCAACCATCTTCTCGACGGCCGCCGGGTCCGGCGCGTTGGTGCTGAGGTCGACCCGCCGGCGGCGCAGCTCGGCCCGCGAGCTCACCAGGCAGCTTTCGAATTCCTGCATAAGCTTGCCGGCGCCCGCCGGACCTCCGCCCGCCTTGGCCAGCGCCTCCATGAAAGAGCCGTAGCCTTTCTCCACGGCGCCGTAGTTCTCCCGCACGCTCGTGAAGTAGATGGTGTCGCCATCGCCAAAGATCACTTCCGACGTCAGCCAGGTATCACCCTTGTGGCGCCGGTTGGCCTCGGCGATCCGTTTGGAAACAGCGTCAAACTCGGCGCGCTTCTCCGGCTTCACCTTCGCGATGAACGAATCGAGGTACCCGCCCGTTTGACCCTGCGCTGCGCTGCACATGCCGAGCAGCGCGAGAGTCGCCAGCACTGCAAACCCTCTCATCCTCATAAGCCGCCTCCTAGCGGAAATGCAAAACAAGCCTTGGCAGGGAAGTAAAAAAGCGCAGTGTCGTTATGATAGGCGGTAAGGCGTCCGATTGCAATGTCGGACTCGGGAAATTCTTGCAGGGGCGCCCGGAGGGCTCAGGCCCCGGCGGCGATGAGGCGCTGTTCTTCGGCTGCTTCGCGGGCCGCAGCGAGCGATAGCGGGCGGACCGGCTTGCGCCCTCTCGCTTTCTTCGGCGTCCCCAGCAGCTTGCCGATGCGCTTTCGCAGGTCCAGGAAAATCCTGTCGGGGGACCGCGAGGCGTCGATGATCTCGAAGCCGTAGCGCTGGGCCATGCGGTCCAGGGCGCGAATGATGCGGGCCTGGTAGCGGGTGAAGCTCTCGAACAGATCCTTGCCGAGGCGCACGTCCATGCCCGATTCCCAGTAGTCGAAGCCGCCGCGGGCGTGAACGATGCGCGGGAGCAGGTTCTGAACGCCGGCCCGCAGGTAGTAGATGGCGTGGGGGCGCAGGGCGAAGCCGTAAATCTGGCGAATCCAGGCCACGTCGATGCCGCGGGCGGCGGCGCGGGCGATGGAGGAGAAAATGTAGCGGTCGGTGAGCACCACGCAACCGGCGCGCAGGGCGGGGAGGATCTCGTTTTCCAAGCGGTCGGCCATGTCGGTGGCGTAGAACAGGCTGAGGGTCAGGGGGCCGAGCGTGTTGCCGAGCTTGGCCTGCTTGATGGTCTTGCCCACCAGGGCGGAGCGCGCCATGCCGGTGTCGACCACGGCGTGACCGCTATGCTCGAGCCAGGGGCGAAGCATGCTGATTTGCGTGGAGCGGCCCACCCCGTCGGGCCCTTCAATCACGATCAGCTTGCCGCAGAGCGGAGCGACGTCGATGCCCGGCAGACCTTCGTCATAGAAGGTGAGCGGTGACCCCATTGCCATTGATAACACCTTTCCAGGGCATCCTCAAGAGCCCGTTGGAGTGGCCCAGATCGAGTTCTTCCTCCACGATCTGGCGGATCTTGGTTTGCTGCTCTTCGATGGAGAGCGTGGCATCGATGACCTTGAAGCCGAACTCGTCGATCATGGCCTCGTATTCGTCGATGATACGGCCCTGAAAGAGGCGGAAGCTCTCCTCCACGTCGCGGCTCAGGCGGAGGTCCATGCCGGCCTCGTAATATTTGAGCGCGTCGCGGCCGCCCAGGATGCGCCCCAGGGCCACGTCGAGCGGCACACGGAAATAGAAGGCCAGCGTGGGCCGTGCGGCGAAGTGATAGAGGTTGCGGACCCAGCGGCGGCTCACACCCCGGGCTGTGTCGCGGGCGAAGGCGGTGAAGGCGTAGCGGTCGGCGCAGACGATGGTGCCTGCCCGGAGCGGCGGCAGGATCTGGCGCTCGCTGCGGTCGGCGAAGTCGGTGGCGTGCAGCAGGCTGAACGTGGTGGGCGTGAACATGTCCTTCTTCTTGCCGCGCTTGGTGGTGTCGCGCACGAGCGGGGAAGAATTCCACTGGCTGAAGACCACCCCGAAGCCGCGCGAGCGCAGCCACTGGCTCAGCAGCGACAGTTGGGTGGACTTGCCGGAGCCGTCAATACCTTCCACCACGATCAGCTTGCCCGGGAACTTCCGAGCCGAAAAGACTCGCATAGAGGGCGATCAGGACGAAGCAGTACCCATTGTACCGCACCGGGATCAGGGGCTGCGCGGGCCACGGGCGTGGCGGAAGCCGTCCGCAGACCGCTCGGCCGCGACAAGCACTACCGGCTGGTGGTGTCACTGGTTGACCGTATTGCAAATTTACATCTTGCAACGGGCTCACGTTTTGCCCCATAATGGAAGCACCGATTCAAGATTAGCCGCAGGAGCTGCTTGTGCCAGTTGCCAGTGAACGGGCGTCTTTGGTGAAGGCGCTTTCGGCTGTCGCGTTATCGGATCGGCGCCTAGTGGCGCGCCGGTTTTTGCAGGGACTGTCCACGGAGGAGTTGCGCTATATCGCCAGCTACCTGGGGGCGTGCCTGCTGGAGTCGGCCGGACACTCGATGCCAGCGTCGCGGAATGAGATGGCGTGGGAGATCCTCCAGTACGAATGCTGCCAGGCGGATGGGAAGTGCAACTGCCCATCGCATGCCTTGGAGCACAAGATGATCCTGCTGCTCGAATACCTTAGTTCCTGCCGTTGCAGCGCGGCCTTGAAGATCGCCGCCGGATCAGCGTAGGCGGTCCGAATCTACCAATAGACAATACCAGAAGAGGATTATCTCAAGTTTTACTTGAGCTATGGGCTAAGAGTTGTGTTTCGCCGCAGCGGCCAACGCATCGATTTCGTGCTGCGGCTTGCCTGCCGCCCGATTCGTGAGCGTCCCCAGCGCGAAGCTCCAGAGGACAGCAAGAACCACGAACGGGACCATACGCCACCACTCGCGAGGCTGGTCCAGATGCGCCAGCAGGCCGCGCGATGCAAAGGCCAATAGGGCGCCGAGGACGGGGCCCAGGTACCACGACCAGATGCGCTGTAGGGCCTCGCGCTGGCGCTCGAGTTCGGCCCGATGGAAGTGGAGACAAGCGTCGAAGGTGGCATCGGGTGGGGCGACTCCGGCTGGACCTCTCTGGTAAAGCTGATAGGCCACGTACAAAACGGCGGCTATGATCAGCCCGCTCACGAGGCGCTCGCCAAGATGAACATGGCGGGCGAGCAGACCTTGCCAGCCCAAAAGTGCGATGACGATGACGACTGCGAAAAGCTCGAGATTCCTCCGGCGAACCTTGGCCTGGAACTCCTGGGCTTTGCGCCGAACCTCCTCTACCGACATGGCTGCACCTCCCTCGTTATGTCGCGCCGCGGGGCCGGTGGCCGCCCGGCGGGAACAGCAGCCGCAATGCGGCAACCAGCAGCAGGCTCAAGCCGCAGCCGGACATCATGATCCAGGCCGGCACTACCAAGTCAGAATAGGTAGCCCACAGCGCAGCCTGCGATAACGCGGCGAAGGCTACGCCGAGCGTGGCCTCGAGGACCGGCTTCAGGAGCGATCGCTTGCCCGGATGGGCGTAGGCGTCGGCGAGCATCAGCGCCACCAGCGCCACGACCGTGGGAATCGCCAGCCGCAGGAATCCCTGCTCTTCGCGCAAAAAAGACATCGGGTGCAACTGCCGGGCGGCGACCAGAAACGAGACGTACAGGGCGAAGGCCTCCATGAGAAGCACCTGGGGGTCGGTCGCGCGGCGGATGCGGCTCAGAATCACCAGGGGCAGCGTGGACACTGCATCGGCGATGTATTGCCGCGGGGACGTGTATCGCTCGTGCAGGTCGCCGAGCACGTGCTCGCGGCAGGCGGGCGGGATCAGGAGTCCCACGATCGCCTCGATCACTTTGGGCGGACCGGGTTCCACTTGGGGCGGCGCGGGTTCCACCGGCCCACCTCCTTTCCCCAGACTTCCTCGGCGACATCCCAGACGCGCTTGGCGGTGAGCGCCGATTCCTGCAAGGCGCGCTCGCCGAGGGCCTCCAGGCGGTAGCAGCGCTTGGCGCGGCCGCCGCGCTCGGGCGTGGGATCGGAGAGCCGGGACGAGACCAAGCCCTTGTCCTCCAGCCGGTCCAGCGTGACGTAGACCGCGCCGAGCGAGACGGCCTTGGGGTGCGCCAGCTCCCGCACCTTGGCGTGAATCGTAACGCCATAGGCGTTCTCAGCCAGGGCCAGGACCGCCGTGAGCACCAACTGCTCGAACTGGCCGATGGAGTCGGGGTTCGGCATTTGTCT
>DASQHK010000115.1:0-4625 GCA_035632135.1 Bryobacterales bacterium | reverse complement strand
CCCGGCTTCACGATGCTGGGCGGCTTCGGGAAAACCCTGGCCAGGCGCGAGAATCGCGTGACGGTGGACCCAGCGCGGCGCGACGCTTACGGCATTCCCATTCCGGTGGTGCATTTCCGCTGGGGATCGAACGATCTGGCGCTCTACAAGGACATGATGGCCACGGCGCTCGAGATCTACGAAGCCGCCGGCGTGAAGCTGGTGTTCGCGCCGGACGGGCGCCCGGGCGGCTTTGCCAGCCACGAGGTGGGCGCCATGCGCATGGGCGGCGACCCGAAGAATTCCGTGGTGGATCCCTCTTGCCGCGCCCACGAGGTGAAAAACGTGTTCGTCACCGACGGCAGTTGCTTCACCACGTTTCCAGAAAAAAACCCGACGCTGACCATCGTTGCGTTATCGCTGCGCACCGCCGACAACATTCTGGAGCTGCGGCGGCGGCACGAACTCTAGCGCCGTTAGCGGCCGGTGGGCGCGGCGGAGGGTGGCGGCGCTTTGGGCAGATCCCACCGCACGCCGAACAAGCCCGCCAGGGCCGCTTCGCCGCTCTTCGCGTCGATCACCGCGTAATCGCCGAGCCGGGGGAACAGCAGCGCGTTGGTGCCGCGAAATTCCTTTTCGTGAAACGTGTGGCCGCTATTGAGAACGACGTAGCGCTTGGGGTTGAGCGGGTTGGGATAGATCAGGGCGGGGAGGTGATCGGCGGCCGGGAACGTTTGACCGGCGATCACAACGCTCCGCCTCGTCCAGCGGATCGGGAGGCGGCCGGCGATTCGGCCGATGAGGCGATTGCTGCCGGGGTCGCCGAACAAGACCAGGTTGTAATTGCTGATATCTTCCGGGGTGACGGCCGTGTCGTCCTTGACACGCACGTCGCCGCGCAGCCACTTGGCGAATTCCTGGGAGAAGCGGTCGAGCGTCTGCTGCGCGTAGTCGTTCGCCAGCGGATGCCACGGCTTGCCCGTCGGCCGCACGCACAAGAAGGGCTCCATGAAGGCGTCGTCGATCGGCCCTTGCAGGCCGTGCTGCTTTCGCAGGCCCGCCGTGCTGCTTGCCGCTTTCCACTGGCCACCCTGCTTCTCGAACAACAGCGGCCCGGCGGCAATCGGCTGGCCGTCGAGCGTGACTTTGGCTGGATGGGCGAGCGTCAGGCGCGACACGTTACGCGTCGTAATCGTTACGTGCCGGCCGTCGCTGTCGCGTTGCGCGTCCACCTCGGCGCGCTCGTACTGCCTTTCGAGGCCTTCGACCGTAATCCAGAAGCAGCGGTTGTGGCGCGTGGTGTAAGTCACAAAGCGAAGCCGGTCGGGCGTCTGCTGCGGCAGCATGCGGCGGATGAACTCCTCCGACTCACGCTTGCTGTCGGGATGGAAGCGGTGCGGCGTGTGCGGCCCCACCAGGAACAGCACGCGCAGGTCGGCGAGCGGCAGGTCTTCGCGCGCCAACTGCTCGCGGATATTGACCGACGCCTGCAACTGCGGGTCGATCTCGCCGCCATAGCCGACCATCGGCAGGTTGAAAGCGTTGAGCGCGTAATCGACGGCGTCGTAGATGTGGAGCGCCGCTTCCTGGTAGGGAGTCAGCTCCGGCGGCAGGCCCTGCGGCTTGGCGTAGCGCTTGGTCTCGGTGAAGCCGGCGCCGGCCTCGACGGCCGCCCATAGGCCGGGGTAATGCAACCCGAGGTGCCAGGCCCCGGCGCCACCCATCGAGAAGCCGCGCAGCACGATGCGCCGGGGGTCGATGTTATAGCGCCGGCGCACGGATTCGAGCGCCTCGAAGACATCGGTCTCGCCCGCCCAGCGGTAGGCGTTGTTGGTGCGGCCGAAAACGTCAAGCTGGAGGAAATCCTGGCCGGGCGGGACGGGCTGCTCCGAATCATGCGCGGCGAGGAAGCTCACCTCGTTGAGCGTGGCGCCTTTGCCGTGCATGACGAGGTCCAGGCGCACGGGCCGGCTGCCGTCGTAGGAATCGGGTATTACCAAGCCGTAGGGCTGCACGCTGCCATCGACCCGCGAGCGATAGGCGCGGACGAGACGGCCCTTTTGCTTGGCCCACGGCGACTGGCCGGCGGCCAGCAGTTTGGCACGGGCGAGGCCGCGGTCGAGAGCAGCGAGGGTGTTGGCCACGTAGGCCGGCGTGTAGAACTCTTCCGGGAAACGCAGAATCCACTGCGCGGCTTTGCGATAGACCTCGGCATCGGCGAGCAGCGCATCGTCAGGTTCACGGTTGCGTGCCACTTCGAGCGTCCGGTCGAGATCCGCGAGCCTCGCACGGATTTGCTGCTTTTCGGCGTCGGTTGGTTTATAAGGCTCGGCCGCAACCGCGGCGATGGCGAGGCTGATTCCAGCTAAGAAAAGCGCCAGTCCTGTCTTCACAGCCACGCATCATAGCGCAGCGTGGGCCGCATCGAAACTGGCGAAGGTTACGGTTTGTTGGCCGGCTCGGATTTCGATGAGGGCGGCCGCATGTCCAGCTTCATGTCGGGAACGCCGGGCAGGCCGTGCAGGTTGCCGAGCTTGCTCAAGTCGATGGGGCCGACGATGTTCACCACGGTCAGCTCGCGCGGCTCGGCAGCCAGCACCGCGAGGCCGGTCATCTTGCCGTTTTCCAGGTAGGAATAGATGGAGGAATGGCTGGAACCGGTCTTGCCCTTCTGGCGCTCTTCGACGTCGATGAACTTTACCCAACCGGGAGCGTTCAACTGCTTGCGAACTGACTCGACGTCGGCCGGCGTGTAGCCGCCGGGCTTCGAAAACTCGAAGCTGCGCACGTAAATGCCGGCCAGGCCGTCGACCATCGCCTTGACGTCCTTGTCTATGTCTTTCCCGGACAAAAATTTGCGGCCCATGTCGAGCATGGGGCCTTCGAGGTTCACGTTGGTCACCTCGTTGGCTTTGGCAGCCAGATGGTCGAGATTGAGTTGGAGCTTCGCGCCCTGGCCGAACGCCGGCGCGCAAGCCAGCAAGCAAGCAACAAACGCAGCAGCTTTCATAAGGAATCCTCTCGGGTGGAACGGATGACGGCTTCACGAGCCTTGTTGACTTTGGCGCTGGCGATCTGGAGCGACAGGATCAGTTGGCGCTTGGCCGACTCGGCGCGGGCACGCTCGGCCGCTTCATGGCGGATGTAGACGCCGGCCAGCAGGGACGCGGCGAGAGCCCCGGCCAGCGCCCAGCGCCAGATCAGGGACGTTCTCGGGCGGCGTTCGGCACGGACGCGCGCCATGACCTTTGCAGTAAAGTCCGGCGAGGGCGATTTGCGCCGCAGGCTGCCGCTCAGTTCCTGTTCGAGTCGGTCCATGCTAGTGTGCTGCCTCCAAAGCCGACACGCCTGCTTGCAGCAACTGTTCTTTCAGCAGGGCGAGCGTGCGGTGCAGCGTGCTCTTCACCGTGTTGAGCGGCATCTTCAGGATCTGCGCAATCTCTGCCAGCTCGAGTTCCTCCTGGAACCGCAGGATCACGACCAGGCGCTTCTTCTCCGGCAAAGCCTCTACGCGCCTGCGCAGCGCCTCGCCCAGGAACGGGTCGGCCGGCTCGGGGTCGGTGCGCAGCAAAGGGGCGGCATCGAGGGGAACGTTGTTGTGGCTCCTGACCCATCGCGCATGGTCGATGCACTGGTTGCTGATGGCCCGCCGCAGCCAGAAGGCCAGATGTGTGTCCGACTCGATGCGGTCCAAGCGCCGGTACAGCTCCAGAAAAACCTCCTGGGCCAGATCCTCCGCCAGGCTGCGGTTTTGGAAAAAGTGGTAGCCCACGCTGAAGACCATGGCTTTGTGACGGTCGACGATAGCGGCAAACGCCTCCGGGTCATCGAGCGCCGCGCTCACCAGCGTTCTCGGGGCGGTCTCCATCGCGTTCCAATGCTATATACGAAAGGGGCCGGCGCGAGGGTCCAGCCTTCGCAGATTTTTTTGCGCCGGTTGCCACCCCAGGGTGAGAGCGGCGCGGCGCGCCGCGGTCCGCCACCCGAGCTTGTAGGTTCTTGCGCGAGAGGTTGCAACAGCCGAGGCGCTGTACTTCGTACGGCTTCCTGGTGAACCCGGTTCCAGGCCCGAGCGGTTGCAAGTTACGAGGTGCTCCGGGGCCTGCGGACTTCCTTACTGTCCCGGATTGACCGAAAGCACAGTCGCGGCGGAGGAAGCCATCTGGCCCAGGGCCCGGTCGAAGGTCACGATGGTCAGACCGGCTGTGCGGGCAAAGGCGGCAAGATAAACATCGGCCCAGAGTTTGGGGGAAGCGTGCGGCCGCGTGCTGAGATCCTGGAACCGGCGATCGAACTCGCCGGACTCCGGCTCGCGATGGAACTCGATCCTTTCGTCGTCCAACCAGCGCCGACACGCCTGCCAGGCGGCGCGCCGGCCCATTACGTCTGTCCCCATCACCACCTCGCTGGTGAGCAGCCGCAACAGGCCAATCTGCGTGAATCGGCAGAAGAACAAGGTTTCGCCAGTCAGAGACTCAAACCACTTCGCTGCCCGGAGGTGATGCGCGTGCCGCGCGTGCGTGAGCGCCAGCCACACATTCACATCAGGGAAAAGGGATGATTTCATAGATCTGCTCGTTCGTCAGGCGGAGAGATCCCGGCTTCTTCGAGTCGACAACCGGCAGCCGGATCCGGCCTCTCCTTTT
>DASQHK010000114.1:0-9154 GCA_035632135.1 Bryobacterales bacterium | reverse complement strand
GTGCGGTTGACGCCCACCCGGGCCTCGTTGAGCACGCGCGGCGAGAAGGTGTGGTTCCAGGAGATCACGCCGCTTTTCGGCTTGCTGATGGCCGGCTGCTGCGGGTTGACGCGCATGGCGTCAATCGTGGTGTCGTCGTTCTCGCCCATGGAGAAGCGGCCGCTCAGGTTGTCTTTGGACGAGATCATGTAGTCGATCTTCACGTCGCCGATGTTTTCGACGATGGTCTCGCGGCCGGCGCCGTTCCAGTTATTGCTGATGGCGCCGTTGAGGGGCAGCGGGTAGATGTTGGGATCGGCGAACAGGCCGCGGGCTGCCGGGCTGATGAGCGACTGCGGAATCTGGTTGTTCAGGAAGGGATCGCGAGTGACCTGGGAGCCGTTCGTTACCTGGGAGAGCGGGTTGTAAAGCTGCCGGCTGAGGGTGGAAAAATCTCCCGTGCGCCAAGCGGCAGGGATGACCGTGCGGACGGAATTGGTGAGGCCCTTGGCGCGGTGCCAGGCCTGAAAATCGGCGAAGAAGAAGAGCTTGTTCTTCTGGATCGGGCCGCCCACCGTGCCGCCGAAAATGTTCTGGCTGAAGTGCGGGCGCGGCTGTTTGGTGGCGTTGCCGAACCAGGTATTGGAATCCATCTTGTCGTTGCGGACAAACTCGAACGCCGAGCCGTGGAGTTGGTTGGTGCCGGACTTCAGGCTGGTGTTGACGATGGCGCCCATGGAGTTGCCGTATTCGGCCGGAGGATTGGTGGTGATGAGCTTGAACTCCTGGATGGCATCGACGTTGGGGGAGTAGCCGACGCCGTTATCTTGCGACTCGTTGGCGTCCAGGCCGTCGAGGCGGAAATTATTGGCCTGCGCGCGGTTGCCGTTGACCAGAGGCCGTCCGCCGCCCTGGCTGCCGCTGGTGAAGCCGCTCAGGTCGTAGGTGACGACGCCGGGGGCCAGCAGGGTGAGCTGGGCGAAGTTGCGGCCGTTCAGCGGCAGATTGACCGTGGTGTTGCCGGTGACCACGCTGCCGAGCTGCGTGTTTTCGGTTTGCAGCACGGGCGCGAGGTCCTGGACCTCGACGGTCTCGGCGACGGCGCCGACCTCGAGGGTCAGGTCGACGCGGGCGGTTTGGTTCACCTCGAGCGTGATCGGATTGGTGACCAGCCGCTTGAAGCCGGGCACCTCGACCGTCAGCGTGTACTCGCCCGGCGGCAGGGCGGGGAGGTTGTAGATGCCCGCCTCGTTGGTCTTGGTTTGCCACTCGCGACCGGACTCCACGCTGCGCGCCGTCACGGAGGAGTTCGGCACGATGGCGCCGGAGGTGTCCTTGAGAGCGCCGGTGATGCTGCCGGTGACGCCCTGCGCCAGCAAGGCGATGGTATAAAGGCTACATAGAAGAACCGGGACGCAAGCTGCGGCGATCCGGCGAACGAGCGAGCGGCGTGTTTCCATGCTTGCACCTCCCAGCCAAGATTCTCAATAAAAACGAGGATAGGGTGCAAGGCACGCGCGTGTCAATCCGCCGCAGGTAGAGACTGTTAACACTCGTTTCGCGGGGGAGGGCTTTGGCCTCCGCCTCACGCCAGACTGACCACGTCTTCCGTGGCGTGGTCGAGCGCGAGCATTACCAGCATGTAGTCGCGGACGTGGCGGGTGAGCAGGAAATTCTGTTTCACGTGCTGATAGCCGTTCTCGCCCAGCAAACGGCGCAATTTGAGGTTTCCCAGCAGTTGCATCGCGCGGCTGGCCGCTCCCTCCGGCGAGTACACCAGGAACCCGGTTACGCCGTCGATGATCTGGAGCTTGATGCCGCCGGCCGCGCCGCCGATGACCGGTTTCTTTTTCCAGAGCGCCTCGGTCACCGTCAGGCCGAATCCTTCCTTGATGGATTTCTGCATCACAATGGTCGAGCCTCTCACCAGCGCGTTGATTTCCAGGTCACTGAAGGGCGGCAGCAGCAGCACGTGAATGTCGGGATCATCGGCGGCTTTTTCCTGGACCTCGCGGAGCACTTCCTCGCCCTCGGGATCGTCGGGGGCGCCGCCGCCCGCCAGCACGAGCTGGCAGTCATACCGCTTGCGGACCAGCCGGTAGGCGGCGATGACGCCGAGGGGGTCCTTCAGGCGGTCGAAGCGCGAGACCTGCGTGATGACGGGGCGTTCCGGGTCGATGTGATATTTTTCCAGGACCTTGCTGACCTGGCCCGCTTCGAGTTCTTTATTCTTGTCACTCAAGGGATCGATGGAGGGCGGAACCAGGAACTGCGGAATCGAGAGGTGCTGGGCGAAGTCGGGCATGGAGAAGATCGAAGCGTCATGCTGCTCGATGTAGGGCCGCAGGAAGCTCCAGACCCGCGGGTCAGGCGAGGAAACATCAATGTGGCACCGCCAGATCCAGCGCTTGCCGAGGTCCTGCTTGCGCGAAACCAGGCCGGCGGGCTGCGGGTCGTGGATGATGATGGTGTCGCCGGTGAAGTTGATTTCAGCGGCGTTCATTTCCGTGTTGGCCCGGAAGATCTCGAACATCTCGTGGGTGATTTCCTCCGGCTTGCCGTGCAGCGCGTTGTGGAACGCCTTGGTCACGTTGAAGAACGCCTGGTCGCCCTTGATGACGTCCCAGGTGGCGTCGACGCCGAGTTCCCGCAGCAGCGGAATCATGCGCGTGAGGATTTCCGCGACGCCGCCGCCCACGGAGGTGGAATTGATGTTTTGGAGCTTGCGCCCGCGCACGCGGTCGGCCACCACCAGCAGCTCGTCGATCACTTCGGAGTCAACAACCTCTTTATAGTGCTGCAGGGTGAGGGCCATCGGAGCCTCCCAGGTACTTGTTGCCCACCTTGACGATCTCCATCTTCAGCTCGTCCAGCGTCAGGACGTAGGGGTCCAGCCGGTCGATGGCCCGGGCGATTTTTTCGTGGCCGGCGGCGCTCAGCCAGGCCGAGAAATCGTTGGTGGGCCGCTCGAGCCGGAGGCGCGCTTCGAAGAAGTGGAAATACAGCGAGCTGTTGGTCAGGCCGGGCACCTTGGCGAAAAAATCGGCCGCGGCGGCCGCGGTGGCGCCGGTGGGCATGATGAAGCTTCTCGATTTGCAAAGGTGCAGCTCGTTGCCCGGCGGGCACTCGCGCGGGGGGTGTCCGCTCGTTTCGATGTGACGCTCGATGGTTGCGATCAGCGCTTCGCGGAGCTGGCGGAGGGAAGTGAAGCTGAGCAGATCGATGGCCGCCAGTTCTTCCGCCAGGCGCGCTTCCTGGAGCGCCTGGCCGACCCAGAGCGAAAAATCGTTGTGGAAGAGCGGCTTTTCAAAATGGTGAGACAGATACTGGTAATGGGTATGGTAGAAGATGGAGGAGCCGGGGACCTGGCGCAGGATGGACGCCAGCTCGGCGAGGCTCTTTGCCCGGAGCCCGGTCAGCTCCACCAGGCGGCAGGCAGTGCAGAAGACAAACGGCGCAGGGGAATCCATCTTCGCTTTGAACCTTTTCAGGAGGCCACGGCGGCTTCCAGTTTTTCCAAGAAGCGCCGCACCTCGATCGGACTGCGCAGGCGATAGCGCGCCCGCGTTGCCTGCCGCTTCCCGACGCAAACCGTAACCCCGCGCGCCAGCGCCCGAAACGCCGACTCATCGGTGGCGTCATCGCCGGCGTAGAGGGGCAAGGTCCCGGGCGGAAGCTGCGGCAGCAGCGCGCGGGCCGCCGCCCCTTTGCCGCGAATTTCACGCGGCAGCACTTCCCAGATGCGATGACCCTGGAGCAGCCTCAGATGGGCGGCGAAGGGGGCCAGCGTGCTCCGCAGGATCGCCCGCAAGCGGCGCGCTGCGTGGCGGGAGCCGCAGCGGTCGTGCACGGCGAGAGTGAAGGTCTTGTCCTCCAGCCGAATGCAACCGAGCGCGGCGAGGCGGCCTGCCAGACGATGCCTGACCTGGCGGAGGGCGTCCTGCTGCGCCCGGCTTAGCGGTTTCTGTTCACCGGACTCCCATCCGTGCAGGCCGAAGCAGCGAACGCCGCGAACGTTCAGGCGCTTGCGGAGGTCGGCGCGGCGGCGGCCACTGATGACCGCGACGGTGATGCGGCGATGGCGAGCCAGGCGGCGGAGAACAACCTGCATGGGGTCCCGCACCGTCACCTCCTCCGGGTCTGCCCGCAGCGGGGCCAGCGTGCCGTCGAAGTCGAGAAACAGCGCGACGTGCCGGGCGCGGCGCAGGCGCTCTGCAATCTCTGGCCAACAATCAAACAGGTGACGCCCATTGCATTGCATCCTCTGGTTTGCCATCCCGGCAGTCTTGGCCGCGCGTGACTTCTCAAATCGCCGCGGCGCGGCGGGCTTCCTCGACCTGGATCTCGGAAAGCTCCGTGATCAGGCTGCTCGCCCACCGGTATACGTTGTGCTCCTTGACCGTCCGCCGCATCCGTTGCATGCGAGCTTTCTGCTCCTCCGGGTGCATTTCGAGAGCAGAGCGAATGGCCTCCGCCAGTTGCTCGGTGTCGTAAGGGTTAATCGGCAGAGCGTCCCGCAGCTCGCGGCAAGCGCCCGTGAAACGGCTCAGGATCAGAACGCCTTGCTCATCGTGACGAGAGGCCACGAATTCCTTAGCCACCAGGTTCATGCCGTCATGAAGTGAAGTGACCATGCACAGGCTCGAGGCTCGAAACAGCCGTTCGATCTCGCGATGGCCGTGGTGCTGGTTGAGGTAGACGATAGGCTTCCACGCTCCGCTCTGGAAGCGCCAGTTGATGCGCTCGGCTTCTGATTCCACTTCCGCCTGGAGATCGTGATAGCGCTTGATGTGGGTCCGGCTGGGCGCTCCGATCTGCACAAAGGTGAAGCGGCCTTGATAATCGGCGTACTTTTCGAGAAAGCGTTCTACGCCGTGGAAGCGCTCCAGGATCCCCTTGGTGTAGTCAACGCGATCGACGCCGGCGCCCACCAATTCGGCTTGCACTCCCCACTCCCGCAGGAGAGCGGCGCGCTCCTCCTGCTCGGACCGCCGCTGGTCCGCGGGGGGATCTTCGGAGGCCACGCTGATGGGGAAGGGCCTGACCAGGGTCAAGTGATTGCGCCGGTTGACGGCGAAGCGCTCCCACTCGACTCTGGATTCGAGCGTCCGGTCCACCGTCTCCAGGAAATTGTTGCAGTGCGACTGGATGTGAAAACCGATGAGATCGGCTCCCAGCAAGCCTTCCAGCAACTCCCGCTCCCAGGGACAGATGTGAAAGGCCTCCGGGTTCGGCCAAGGAATATGCCAGAAGATCGCCACGCGGGCGTCGGGGCGTTTCTGCTTCACCAGCCGCGGCAGCAGGGCGAAGTGATAGTCCTGGACCAGAATGTTGGGATTGTCGATCTGCTCCACCTCTTCCAATACGGCCCGCGCAAACTTCTGGCTCGCAGCGCGATAATGCTCCCAATCGGCCGCCCGAAAGACGGGCCGCGTGTGGGCGATGTGGCAGAGCGGCCAGAGGCCTTCGTTGGCAAAGCCGAAGTAATAACCTTCCTCCTCTTCCTTACTCAGCCAGACGCGGCGCAGGATGTATTGGGGATCGTCAGGGGGCACGCGGAGCCGGCCGTGATCGTCGGCGGTTTCCTGGTCGGCGTCACCGGCGCCGTGCGCGATCCAGGTTCCGTCGCAGGCGCGCAAGATGGGTTCGAGAGCTGTGACCAGCCCGCTGGGAGGGACGACGACCTCCACCGACTTGCCCCGCCGCATATGCACGTATGGCTCGCGGTTGGAAACCACCAGCAGCGGGCCGCCGGCAAGCCGGCTTTTCACATGGATGCGAAGACGCTCGGCGGTCCACAGCGACTCGGAAGCCTCCCGCAGCCGCGCCTCTTCCTCCGCCGCCGCGCGGGCCGAAGCCAGGCTCTTGGCCAGGTGCGCGACTTCATGCACCAGGGGCTGGAACAGATCCTCCTCCGGCAGCTCGGGCGTATGGAACACGCTGTGGGTGCGCAGCTCCCTCATCCACTGCGCCGTGCGGGCGATGGGACCGGCGATGCTCCAGCGGACGATCAGCAGGGTGACGAGGGCGATCAGAAGCGCCTGCGCCAGGACAGTGAGAAAAGTTTGCCGCCAGATCCTGGCGCTTTGCGCCTGGATGTAGCCGGCATCGTGGAAAATGGCCAGGGCGCCGGCCGCAACCCCGTCTCGCTCGAGCGGCAGCGCATACACATGCACAAGCGCGCTGCCTTGCCCGAGAAACTCTCCTATACCCTGATTCCTGGCCACGGCCTGGGTGACGGCGGCGGGCGGCGCCGGGATTTTTCCAGCCAGGCCGGAAGTCATGGCCAGTGGTTTGCCCCGCTGGTCATAGATGGCGACACCGGCCAGGCGCTCGCGGTTTCCGAAGCGTTCGACCAGGCTCCAGAGCTTGTTCAGCGGGTTGTTGAGCGGATAATTCTGGAGAAGGGGTCCGATGCTTTCTTCCAGGCTCTCGGCCAGGAGCTGCGCGCGCCTTTCCAGGTCATTGCGCAGGCTGCGTTTCTGCGCCTGCACCTGCGCGTCGGCAAAAATGAACGACACCAACATGGTGCCGACAATGATCGAAAGGATCAGACGAAAGCTGATGCGCATGACGATGAGGTGGAGCCTTACTGCCCATCATAACAGGCGGGCTTGCGGCGGGATCCGCGCCCAGAAAACAGACGGGGCACGGCGCGCCGTGCCCCGCAGGAAAACGCACCCCGAAGAGCGCTACTGCTGGTCCGGCGATTGCGGGCTGGGCGACGATCGCTCGGCCGGGGCCGGACCCTGCTGCGCCGTCTGCGGCATCTCGGGCAGCGTGTAGACCTTCACTTCCACGCGGCGGCTGAGCTTTCGGGCCTCGCGCCGGCTGCTCGCTTGCGCTGGCATATCCTTTCCGAAGCCGATCTGGTGGACGCGATAGACCGGGATGCTGTACTTCTCGGTCAGGTATCGGACGACCGCCGCCGCCCGCTTCTCGCTCAAGGAGTAGTTATAGCCGGTGTCGCCGGTTGTGTCGGTGAAGCCCTGCACCTCGATGACGTACTTCTTCACGCTCGACACCGACTGGGCCAGCTCATCCAGGTCCTTTTTCGCCTCGGCGTTCAGCGCGCTCTGGTCGAAGCCAAAAAAGACGGTCTTGGAAGTGGACATCTGGTAGTTATCCAGATTGTCAACGTATTTTTCCAACTGGGTTGTCCGGGCCGTTGTGTTTTCGGCCAGCGACTGGACGCTCGCGGCCCTCTCGATCGCCTGGCCGGCCTTGGTCAGGCCCTCGGAGGCCCGCTGGCCGGCTTCTGTGGCGCGAGCGTCAGCCGCGGTCGCCTTTTCATCGACGCGCGAGATTTCTCGGGTGCTCTTCTCGTCCAGATCTCCAATCTTCTGCGTGTTGTCACCCGTGCGCTTGTTCAGGTCACCTACCTGCTGGTTCAGCGGATCCGTGCGGTTTCGAACAAACCGCCGCGTGGCGCAGCCGGTGGTGGCGAATGCCAGCGCGCCTGCCAACAGTAACGAGAGCAATTGGTTGCTCATACGTCCTCCTTGAGACTCCGCAAGGCAATCCATCAGCCACTTGGCAACCTTCCACTTTTTCATGGACTTGTGAGAAGTGACCGGGGCAGGTCCTACCAACTTCGGGACAGCGCTCGTGTAAGAACTTCACGCAGGGGCGCTGCTGCGACCGCAGCCAGTGGAGAGGAAGAGCGGGCCGGGTGCTTTGGGTGGGCTACGGTCCGTCCCAGCGTTTGGCGTCGGGGTCGGGGATTCCCAGAAGATCGAGCACGCGATCGACGCTGTGATCGACGATGTCGAGGACAGTCTGCGGCTGGGTGTAGAACGCGGGCAAAGGCGGGGCGATGATGGCGCCCATCTCCGCCAGCGCGACCATGGTGCGCAGGTGGCCCAGGTGGAGCGGCGTCTCGCGCACCATCAGGATCAGCTTACGGCGCTCTTTGAGCGTGACATCGGCGGCGCGGATCAGCAGGTTGGAGGCGATGCCGGCGGCAATCGCCGACATAGTGTGAATCGAACAGGCGGCGATGACCATCCCGTCGGTGGGAAAGGAGCCGCTGGACAGACGGCACGCGATGTCTTCGAGCGCGTAGGAGTAGTGGGCCAGTTGCTTCAGCTCGGCTGCCTGCTTACCCATCTCGAGATGGAGGGTCTTCTCGCCGGCCCGCGACAGGACCAGGTGCACCTCCACCTCCGGCCGCCGCCGCAATTTCTCAAGCAAGCGCCACCCGTAGATCGCGCCGCTGGCGCCCGACACGCCCACCACAATTCTCAATGCAACCCTCCCTGGGCCTGCTGAGTGGTCATTCTATCCCACCTCGCCCCGGAGGGCATCGCGTCCGGGAACTGCGCTTCCGCAGGTCGGGGAGAGGCTTCTATTGCGTTGTCGGCTGGCGCCCGGGCGCTTCCATTTTCTTGCGGGGGAGCTTTTCGGGGTACTCCGATAGGTTCCAGGCGAGCGCGGCGACGGCTTTGGCGCCTTCGATCAGCTCGTCTTTGTGGACCTTGTCGAAAGTGTCGGACTGGGAGTGGTGCGTCCTGCGGTACTCGGCGGGGGCCTGGATGCCGAAGAAAGCGGGGACGCCGGCTTCACGAAACGGCACGTGGTCGCTGCCCTCGGTGCTGCGCATGCTGAGTTCCTCGAGGCCGATTTCGTGCAGCGGCTCGGCGAGCTTGTCGAGGGCTTCGCGCAGGTCGTAGCGGCCTTCCAGGGTGAAGCTCTTGATGCCGCCGGTACCGGTGTCGTGGATGACGACGCCCTGGATGTGGTCGAGTTCGGCGGCGTGGACCTTCACGTAATCGCGCGAGCCGACCAGGCCCTGCTCTTCCCCGGTGAACAAGACGAAGCGGATGGTGCGGCTGGGATGGAGACCGAAAGCGCGCAGGGCGCGGGCGGCTTCGAGGACGACGGAGCTGCCGGTGCCGTTGTCGGTGGCGCCGGTGCCGAGGTCCCAGCTATCGAGGTGCGCCCCGACAATGACCACCTGATCGGGCTGGGAGGCGCCGCGGATCTCGCCCAAGGTGTTATAGACCTCGATAGGGCCGGGGGTGACTTCGCTGTGGAGGTTCACTTCCAGCTCGACCGGCTGCTTGCGGTCGAGCAGGCGCCAGAGGCGCAGGTAGTCTTCGTGAATGATGTAGGCGGTGGGGACGCCGCCGATGCGGTAGTCGCGGCCGCCGATGCTGCCCATGTTGAACAGGGC
>DASQHK010000113.1:0-5005 GCA_035632135.1 Bryobacterales bacterium | reverse complement strand
GAGCGCAAGGCGCCCGAGAACTTCGGCAAGGAAGGCTACGTCTGGAACCAGATCCCTTACGGCAAATTCGAGCGGGTGCTGGACCTTCCCGCCGGCCTGGATCTGGAAAAACTCAAGGCGCATCTGCATGAGGGCTTCCTCGATGTCCAGATCCCGCTGGCCAGCGCTATGAAGCCCAAGACCATTCCGATTGCGACTGGCCAGGCGGCCAAGCAGATCGCGGCGTAACTACACGACGCGGGGCGCGGCAACTCGGCTGCGCCCTTTCCCGGTTTCCCCTACCATCGGGTGTTTCCGGAACAGGTCGAGCGCACCGCCTGCGTAACGCAGCCCCGGAGGCCACGGCTCAGCGCGTGATCAGATCCTTCAACACCAGTCTCCAGCCGCCCGCGTAATCGTCGGCCTCGACCGTGAAGGCGGCGTTCACCAGCGCGCCGGCATGAAGCTCTGCGGCGCGAGTTCCCAGGTTCCAACCGATGGCCGTGATGCTGCGCCCGTGTTGCCGCAAGGCGAGACGGAGGTGTTTGTCTTTGAGGAGGCGGGGCTCGCTCGAAAGCGTCAGCCCGGCGGCGGCGAAGACCGGCTCGGGATTGCCGAAGCCGTAGGGCGCCAGATCGCCGAGGGCGTTCATGCTCGCGTCGGTAATTTCCGCGAGCGCCACCTCGGCGTCAATGCGAAGCTCGGGGACACAGTCCTCGGCGTTGAGCCGGGCGGCGGCGAAAGCTTCGAACCGCGAGCGAAATTCAGGGAGACGCTCCGCCGGCAGGGAGAAACCAGCGGCTTGGCGGTGGCCGCCGAAGCGCAGAAAAAGCTCGGGCATGGATTCGAGCGCCTCGAGCAAATGGAATGGCCGGATGCTGCGTCCCGAGCCGTACGCGACGCCTTCCTCCGAATCAACGGAAATGACAACAGTGGGGCGATAGAAACGCTCGACCAGCCGCGACGCGACGATGCCGAGCACGCCGCGATGCCAGCCTTCACCCGCCGCAATCAGGCAGCGCGAGGCGGGATCGAGGCCCTCCCGCAATCTTTCCAGGACCTCGCCGAGAATGCCCTTTTCCGCCTGCTGGCGTTCGGCGTTGAGATCGTTCAGCCGCGCGGCGATCTCACCGGCGCGCTGCGGCTCCGTAGCGGTGAACAGCTCGATCACGTCGTTGGCCGTATCCATGCGGCCGGCGGCGTTGAGGCGCGGAGCGAGCCAGAAGGCGATTTCGCCGGCCGTGGGCGCTTGTCCCCGCGCGATGCCGGCGGAAGCGAGCAGGGCTTGCAGGCCCGGGTTCACCGGCCGGCGCAACGCGTCCAGGCCGAACTTCACGATGGTGCGGTTCTCGCCGGTGAGCGGCACCACATCGGCCACCGTGCCGATGGCCACGATGCGCAGCGCCGACTCCAGCACTCTTTCCAGGCGCGCCGCCGGCCAGTCGAGCGAGCCCAGCAGCGCGTGCGCGAGCTTGAAGACCACGCCCACGCCGCACAGGTTCTTCTCCGGATAGTCGCAGCCCGGCTGGTTGGGGTTGAGCACCGCCAGGGCGCCGGGGCCTTGCGGGTTGGCGGCGTCCGGCAGGTGATGGTCGGTGATGATCGTATCAATTCCGAGCTGGCGGGCGCGCTCCACCACCGCTGCTTCGCGAATGCCCGTATCGACGCTGATGATCAGTCCGACGCCGCGCCGGCCGGCCTCCTCGATCACCTCCTCGCGCATGCCGTAACCGTCCTTCAGGCGGTGGGGAATATAGAAGTCGGCCTGCCCGCCCGCCAGCTCGATGACCTTGCGCAGCAGAACGACGGCGGTCGACCCATCGACGTCGTAGTCGCCGTAAATGAGGATTTTTTCGCCGCGCGCGCAAGCCTGGCGAATGCGCTCCACGGCGGTGCGCATGCCCAGCATGCGATAAGGGTCGTGGAAATGGGAGAGCGAGGGATGCAGAAAGCGTTGCGCCTGCTCGGGGTCGGCGAGGCCGCGCAGAACCAGGATGCGGGCGAGCGGCTCCGGTATTTGCAGTTGGCTGGCGAGCGAGGAAACCAGCGCCGGGTCGGCGGGCGGACGCAGCCAGCGGGCCATCCGGTCAGTCCGTCTTCACCAGGATGTCGGCGCCGAGGTCGCGGGCGGCCGGCGTGACGATGGTCTTCGCGTTGATGAAGATCTTCCTGCCGGCGCGCTGGGCCTGCCGCACATCGGACTCGGAAACAAAGCCGGCCACCTCGACCGGCGGGGCTGGAGGCGGCGGCGATGGGTTGGCGGCCGGCGCAGGCGCAGGATTAGAGGCAGTCTGTCGGCGCGAAGAAAGGAAGCGGTCGACGACTTCTGCAGCCGGGCTGGCCACAACGGATGCCCTTGGCGCGGGTGCGGACGCCGTGATGCCTCGCGAAGCGAGGTAGCGCTGCACAGCGTCGGCAAGGGCCGGGCGAGACTCCGGGTGTTTCGCTGCGCTCTCTGCGCGCTCTGCGGTGAAATAGGCCTTCCCCTCCGGACTCGCGAACGCCTCCGCCGCCTCCCGCACGTGCCACGCCACGCGCTTGATGTTGATGAGATGCAGCGGTCCGATGTTGTCGCTGGTGATATTGCCGGCGATCGCCCCGCACCCCAGCGTCATCGACGGAAACACGTTGGTGGTGATTCCGGTCGATCCCTGCGGCGCGGGCGTGTTCACCAGCACGCGCATGGCCGGCATCCGCAGCGCAAACTCGCGGACCTTCACGTCGTCCTCGGAGTAGATGACGCAGGTGTGGCCCAGGCCGCCGAAATGCAGCAGCTTTTCGCAAAGCTCAGCGCCGGCCCCAAAATCTTTGACGATGTAAAGCGAGAGCACCGGCGACAGCTTCTCGGCCGAAAGCGGATGCTCCTTGCCCATGCCCTCCAGCCGCACCACGAGGATGGCCGTATCGGCGGGAACGTTGAAGCCGGCCATCTGGGCGATCCGGGTCGCCGGCTGGCCCACGCACTGCGGGTTGACGCGGAACTCCGGAGTGATGAGCAGCTTCGCCAGCGCCGCCGCCTGCGCTGCATCGCACAAGTAGGCATGATTGGCCTGCAGCTCCGCCAGCACCTGGTCGCCCAGCGCCTCCTCCGCCACCAGCGACTGCTCGCTCGAGCACACCGTGCCGTAATCGAACGACTTGCCTTCGACCACCAAACGCACGGCCCGCTTCACGTCAGCCGAGCGCTCGAGCAGCACCGGCACGTTGCCGGGGCCGACGCCGATCGCCGGCTTGCCGCTCGAATACGCCGCCCGCACAATGCCCTGGCCCCCGGTGGAGAGAATCACGCCGGTGCGGCGGTGGCGCATGATCTCGTTGGTCGCCTCGAGAGTCGGGTTCTCCAGACACTGCACGACGTCTTCCGGGGCGCCGGCTTCGAGCGCCGCCTGGTAAAGCACGGCCGCCGCCTCGCAGGTGCAGCGCACCGCGCGCGGGTGCGGGCTCATCACAATCGTGTTGCGTCCCTTGAGCGCGATGAGAATTTTGAAGTAGGCGGTCGAGGTGGGATTGGTAGTAGGTATGATGGCCGCCACCACGCCCACCGGTTCGGCGATCTCGATGAGCTTTCTCGCCGGGTCCTCGCGGATAATCCCGACGGTCTTGAGCGGCCGGATCGCCTGATACAGCGTGTCGGAGCAGAGCAGGTTCTTGGCGGTCTTGTCCTTGACGTTGCCGTAGCCGGTTTCTTCCACCGCCAGGCGCGCCAGGCGCTCGGCATTGGCGCGGCCCGCCGCGGCCATGCGGTCCACGATGCGGTCCACCTGCTCTTGGGTGAAGCTGCGGAATTTCTGGAACGCGGCGTAAGCCTTCTCGACTTCTTTATCGCGCAGCATGGAGCAAAGGAGATGGGCGGCGGCGAGCGCCGAGTGGCGCCCGCGATTCCGGCGCCCTGTCCGCTACTTGCCCTTGGCGGCGGTATTCGGCAGGAATTTCTCCACCTCGCCGTGCGGGCGCGGGATGACGTGGACGCTGACCAGTTCCCCCACGCGGCGGGCGGCGGCGGCTCCGGCGTCGGTGGCAGCCTTCACCGCGCCCACATCGCCGCGCACCATCACGGTGACGTAGCCGGCACCGATGTATTCCTTGCCGGTCAACACCACGTTGGCCGCCTTCACCATCGCGTCGGCTGCTTCGATCGCGCCGACCAGTCCCTTGGTTTCAATCAGGCCCAGGGCCTCCATATCGCGTCCCCCCCACAGAACCGTAGTAACTGTTGAAAGTAACACAACGGAAGAGAGAAAGACAAACCGGCCGCGGCCCGCGCCGCAGCGAGTCAAAAGAGGCGCGGCGCCAGCAGCCAGTCCGCCGCCAGCGCTCCGGCCGAGCGCAGCCAGCCGAGGCGCGGCGGGCGTGCTTCGCAGGTGAGCGGGCCGGACGTGGCGGCGCCGCCGGCGCGCTTGATCGGCACTTCCAGCGGTGGCGCCGGCGGATGGTCCGGCAGCAGCACGCTGCGAATCGCCTGGTCCGCATGGATCATGCCGTAAGTCGCAAGCGACCCCTGGCGGCCAAGCTGCGGCGACAGCGAAAATCCGGAGAGCCACGCTTGCCCCGGCAGGTAAGGCCGCCCGAGGGAAATCAGCGGCAGAGCGCGAGCAGGCGCCGCGTGCGGCAGCGCCCGCAGGATCGGTGAGGGAATTCCGAACACGCTGAACGCGGCGTAGTAGGTGGAGGCTTCAAGCACGCCGCGTCCCCAGCCCGGCAGGCGTGACGAGATGCCGGCCTCCGGAAAAATGTCCTGGCCGAAGGGAATGATGGAGCCGGAGAGCGACCACCGGCCGCGGGGCTGTTGTCTCAGTGATAGGGTGAGGTCCACGCGGCGCTCGCCCGGTGCCCGCTCCATGGCAACGTCGTTTTCCGTGAGCGGCTCGAAAAAGCCGAGCCGGTTGAGGCGCGCCAGGCTGCGGCGAAGCCGGTCGCGGTCGAACGGGTCGCCCTCTTCGAGCAGCATCGCCCGGCGCAGCGTCGCGTCGCTGAACGAGTGGTTGCCGCGAAACTCGATGCGGCCTACCGTGTAGACGGGGCCGGG
>DASQHK010000112.1:0-3615 GCA_035632135.1 Bryobacterales bacterium | reverse complement strand
CGACGACCGTGCCCTTCAGCGGAAGCACCGCCTTTGACGCGGCGAGCTTCACCGAATCCACGCGGCTCATCTGGCCCGCGCCGATCCCCACCGTCTGACCCTCCACCGCGAAAACGATCGCGTTCGACTTGACGTGCTTGGCGACCTTCCAGCCAAACTCGAGCGCGGCGGCTTCGCCCGGCGTGGGCTTGCGCTCGGTGGCCACGGTGAGCTTCGCGCGATCGAGTGAAATGGAGTCCTCAGTTTGCGCCAGGTATCCACCGGAGATGCTCTTCACTACCAGCGCCGCGCCGCCCTCGGCGACTTCGATCAGGCGCAGATTCTTCTTCGCCTGCAGCCGCTCGAGCGCCTCCGGCGCGTAGCCCGGCGCGGCGATCGCTTCGACAAACAGCTCGGCCACCGCCGCCGCCGTCTCGCCGTCGAGCGGGCGATTGAACGCCAGCACGCCGCCGAACGCCGAGACCGGGTCGCACGCGAGCGCCTTGCGATAGGCCGCAAGCTGCGTCTCCTGCTCGGCGCAGCCGCACGGGTTGGTGTGCTTGATGATGGCCGCGGCAGGCCGCTCGAACTCGCGCACAAGCTGCCAGGCGGCGTCGAGATCGACCAGGTTGTTGTAGGAAAGCTCTTTGCCGTGAAGCTGGCGCGCGCCGGCGATGCCCGCGTCGCCCTGCGCGTAGAGGCTGGCCTGCTGGTGCGGATTTTCGCCGTAGCGGAGATGCATGCGCCGGGGCTCGCGAATGTCCAGGACCTCCGGCAGCGGTGAGGAATCCGCGCCGCCGCGCAGGGTGGCGAGCGTGTTTGAGATCGCGCGATCGTAGGACGCCGTGAGGGCGAACGCCTTCTGGGCCAGGCGCCAGCGCGTGCCTTCAGAAAGCGCGCCGCCGCTCGAGCGCAGCTCGCCGGCGATGGCCGCGTAATCGGCTGGGTCGGTGACCACCGCGACATCGGCGAAATTTTTCGCCGCCGAGCGGATCATGGTCGGCCCGCCGATGTCGATGTTCTCGATGATTTCCTCAAAGCGCGCGCCGGGCTTTGCCGCGGTCTTCTCAAAGGCGTAGAGGTTCACCACCACCAGGTCGATCGGCGCGATGTTGTGCTCTGCGAGCGCGCGCATGTGGTCCGGGTCGGAGCGCACGGCGAGGATGCCGCCGGTGATGCGCGGGTGCATGGTCTTCACGCGCCCTCCGAGCATCTCCGGGAAGCCCGTCACTTCGGCGACGTCGCGCACGGCGATGCCGGCCTCGCGCAGCAACCGCGCCGTGCCGCCCGTCGAGATCAGCTCCACCTCCAGGTCGCGCAGCGCGCCGGCAAACTCCGCCAACCCTGTCTTGTCAGTCACACTGAGTAATGCGCGTCGGATTCGGTTCATGGTAACTTTGGGGGCCGCGAATGAACGCGAATCGGCGCGAATGGAACCAGCGGCTTTTCATGCGCGTCCATTCGCGTTGATTCGCGGCTCACGATTTTTCCTACCAGAGGTACTCCCGCGCGGTTTCCCGCCGGTCGTGGCCGTCGAGCACGTGGAACACGCGGATTTTCTTGAGCGCCACGGGTGAAAGCTGGCCGATCGGGATGTAGATGATCTTGCGGCCGAGCCTCCCCGCGATGGTGCGAAACACGCTGCGGGGCGGGCGCGCGGCGACGTACACCACGTTCTTTTCGAGCGAATAGTCCAGCGCGGCGAGCAGCAGTCGCTCCGGCTTCGACTCGGCGAAGGAGTAATCTTCGTCGCTCCAGACGCCGGTCATGCGCAGCGGCGGCAGCGAAAGCAGGAAGCCGCCATACTCGGCGCGCCCGATGCCGGGACCGACCAGGTGGCTCATCGGGTCGGTGGCGTAAAACGCCATGTCGCTCTCGTTCTGGTGCTCACCAAGCCAGGTGATGCAATAGTTGCAGCGGCCGTCGCGGTCTTCGTCAAAGACCACCACTACCGCGCCTACCTCGCCTGAAATCTTCTGAAACGAGCGCACGTAGATTTTCCCTTCGTGCCAGTTGCGGATGGTCTCGCGCAGGTCGATGCCGTCGAGCAGCGAGGTAGTAAACGGCTCGGTCCTCGCGCGCTCCTCCGAGAGAATGCTCTTGCCTTTCTTCTTCAGGAAGTCGCCGTAATTCTCGATGACCAGGTCCTCGGGCGGATACGAGCAAATCGTCCAGCGGCCGCGATGCTCTTTTTTCCACTCGCCCGGAAACGCTTCTTTCTTGCGGCCCCGCAGCCCCACCGGGCGCAGGCGGGCTTTTTTGCGCGGCAGGCGCCGGCGCAGCAGAATGCGCTTGGTCTTCATCCACATCTCTTCGCCCGAGATCTGGACGGTCATCAGGTCAGTGGCCGTCTTCTGCTGCGGGTAAGCGTTGGCCATCTCCCACAGCTCCCAGGCAAAGTTGTCGTCGGCAATCGAGCGGGAGGCGACGGTGAGATCAAACAATCCGGCGACTAATTGTTTTTGTGTCAGCGCGAGGTTCCGGGTGTAGCGCGCCCACAGCCGCCGCTGCCAGTGGGCGAGCTTCTCGCCTGTGTTCTTCTCATACTGCCGCTCAGCCTCGGCAAACAGGCGGAAGCAGAGGCGCGGGCGGTCGAGGTCCCCGGCCGCAAGATGCGCGGCCGTGCGCTCGATGGCCGCGAGCTTCGGGTCCTGCTTGCCCGGCTCGACCAGCTCGAAGCCGCCGGCGCGCCGGGTGGAAGCAGCCGGCGGGTCGGAATTTTCTCCGCCGGGGAAGATTCCTGAGCGGCGCATCTCGTAAACCGCCTGCAAGAATGGAAACTCCACCAACACTTCGGCCAGGCAATCCGGGTGCAGGTTGAGCGTGCGGACGCCTTGCCTCTTGATGCGGCGCAGCGGCTGGGCTTGCGGGCGCTCCATCGCCTCCATCACCGCGTCGAGCACGTTCAGCTCCACCACCACCAGCACCTTCGCCAGCGGATCGGTTCCTTGCAATTTCCACGCGATGCCCCGGGCCAGCGCCTGCGCGCCGGGCGCCGTGTCGCCGCGATGAAAGCGATACGTCTGCACGTATTTTTCGAGGCCGAGGCGGCGAATGGCGTACGTGTCGGGGTAGTCTTCATCGGGTGGGCGGCCCGGCCGCTCGCCTACGTCCGGGTCGGCGAAGACCGTCTGCGCCCTGATCTCCGCGGCGGTGCGCAGCGCTTCGACGAATGGGTCGGTGATCTCGACAGGAATGTAGACGGCCCTGGCGTCCGGCTCGTCCGGAGCATCATCCTGATACACAATGACCGAAAGCTCCGGCAGTCTCTCCAGTGCGCGCCGATACGCTCCCTCGAGAGTCGTCGGCAGCCCGACCGCCACCACTTCCGGCCGTTCCGCCAGAATCATGCGGCGAACCTCTTCGGCAAACTCCAGCCGGCCGGGGACGACGGGGAAATAAAGGAACCGGCCGCGGCGCAGGCCGCCCGGGTCGTCAGCGCGGAACATACCGCAGCGCCTCGCGGCCGAGCGTCTGGACGAGCGCCGTTTCGAGCGCTTCGTCCAGGTTGCCGGCGCCCGGGCTTTCCTGGTTCATCGCCTCTACCAGCTTGAGGGCGAAGCGCGCCATGTTGATTCCGTCGCGCACTGTGTAACGCTCCTCGGCGCGGTGCGCGGCTTGCAGGAACTCGACCAC
>DASQHK010000111.1:0-2421 GCA_035632135.1 Bryobacterales bacterium | reverse complement strand
CCCGCGCTCGACCTTGCTCGGGTCGCTTTGCAGCGACGCCGCCACGGGCAGCTTGCGCGCGCGCTCCGCCTGCCGGATGGCGTCCAGGTGCTGCGCGGGAACGCCGAACGTTACGAAGATCGGCGTGATCTGGTTGATCACTACGAGCGCGTTCGATCCATTTACCTGCACCAGGTTGCCGGTATTCACCAGCAGGTTGCCCAGCCGGCCGGAAATCGGCGCATGGATCTCGCAATAGCTGAGATTCAGCTTCGCCGTACCCACAGCCGCGCGGTCGCTCTCGACCGAAGCCCGCGCGCTCTGGATGGCCGCCTGGTCGGCGCGGATCGACTCCCGCAAGGCCTCGGCGGCGGTCCGGTATTGATCGTACTGGGCCTGCGGCGCGACCCCGGCCCGGAAGAGCTGCTCGTAGCGCGCCGCATCCGCCTCCGCGTTCTTCGATTGCGCCACGTCGCGGCCGAGGTTGGCTTCGTACTGTCGCAATTGCGCTTCATCCTTCGCCACTGCCGCCTCGGCCTGCCGCAGCGCCTCCTGGTAAGGCCGCGGATCGATTTCAAACAGCAGGTCGCCTCTTTTGACGTCACTGCCCTCCACAAACTGTACTTTCATCAGCTCGCCGGCAATCTGCGATTTCACCTGCACGATTGCCGAAGCCTCCACGTTGCCGACCGCCGAGATTTCGAGCGGCACGTCTTGCTGTGTCACGGCCGCCACGCTTACCGGAACAGGCGGCATCGCCCCAGCAGACTGCGCCTTGCGCGCTTTGCACCCCGCGAGCGCGACGACGAGGGCCGGCAGCACTACGATGATCCGCAACCTCGGAAGCAAAGACAGTCCCCTTCTGCGGCTGCGTCCGCCAGCCGCGTTCCATGAATCCATCCTGAGCGCCGCATTCCTAAAGGGCCACCCTGTGCCGCGCCACCTTCGTTTAGTCCATTCTACCTTGTGTTGCGGCCGATCCGCCGGTTTGGTAACGCGCTCCTGTATAGTAAGAGGTTCATCCGAAACGAGATGAGACGAAACCTCGAGCTTCTGTCCGTAATGGCGGCCCTGCTGGTGGCGGCAAGCGCCGGGGCCCAGGCCCCGCGCAGCGTCCCCCAAACGGGCTACCGCGAGTGGAAGGTTTACGGCGGCGGCCCCCATAACCTCCGTTACTCCGCACTCCGCCAGATCAATCGAACCAATGTCCGCCAGCTCGAGGTCGCCTGGACCTTCGATACGGGCGACGCCTTTCCCGGCTCGGAAATGCAGTGCAACCCGATCATCGTCGGCGGCACGCTTTACGCCACCACGCCCAAGCTTCGCGTCATCGCGCTCGATGCCGCCAGCGGCCGGCTGCGCTGGAGCTTCGACCCGAACGAAGGCAAGAAGGTGCTCGGCAAGCAGCGCAACCGTGGCGTCACCTGGTGGGGCGATGAGCGGCAGCAGCGGATCTTCTTCGTCGCCGGCCACACCCTCTACGCCCTCGACGCCGCCACCGGCAAATCCGTCCCCGGCTTCGGCAACTCCGGCCGCGTTGATTTGCGCGAAGGCCTCGGCCGCCCTCCCCGCGAGCTTTTCATCACCGCCACCAGCCCCGGCGTTATCTACAAAGACCTCCTCATCCTCGGCAGCCTGGTGAGCGAAACGCTCCCGGCTTCCCCGGGCGACATCCGGGCATTTGACGTGCGCACTGGCAAGATCCGCTGGAGCTTCCACACCATCCCGCATCCCGGTGAGTATGGCTACGACACGTGGCCCAAAGACGCCTGGCAGTACATCGGCGCCGCCAACAGTTGGGGTGGCATGAGCGTAGATGTCGAGCGCGGCCTGGTGTTCGCAGCCACCGGCTCCGCCGCCTTCGATTTCTACGGCTCAAACCGCATCGGCGACGACCTGTTCGCCAACTGCGTGCTGGCGCTGAAGGCCGAAACGGGCGAGCGCGTCTGGCATTTCCAGGGCGTGAAGCACGACGTGTGGGACCGCGACTTTCCCGCCCCGCCCAGCCTGGTAACCGTGAAGCGAGGCGGCGCGCTAATCGACGCCGTGGCGCAGATCACCAAGTCCGGCCACGTCTTCGTCTTCGACCGCGCCACGGGCAAGCCGCTGTTTCCGATCGAGTACCGCGAGGTGCCCGCCTCCGAAGTGGATGGCGAGGTTCTGGCGAAAACGCAGGCGCTCCCGCTCCAGCCTCCGCCCTTCGCCCGCCAGCAGCTCACCGAGGACCTGGTCACGAACCGCACGCCCGAGGCGCACCAGGCGGTGCTCGAACAGCTCCGTAAGCTGCGCAGCGCCGGCCAGTTCGTGCCGCCCAGCTTCGAAGGCACGGTGGTCTTTCCCGGCTTCGACGGCGGCGGCGAATGGGGTGGCGGCGCCTTCGATCCCGAAACCGGCCTCTTCTACGTGAACGCGAATGAAATGGCTTGGATCCTCCGGCTCCTG
>DASQHK010000110.1:0-2440 GCA_035632135.1 Bryobacterales bacterium | reverse complement strand
GCAGCCGGCACACATGCCTTCGAACAGCTTGCGGCCGGGGTCGGCGCTCTGGCCTGGAAGACCCGGCGGCACGGCAAACAACAGCGCGACCGCGAGACAGAGCGTCATCCGTAATTGCGCATGCGCCCGACAACCGCTCCTCACCGTCGCGGCTCGGCGAGGTGTAAGGAGTGCCGCTATGTTTAGACCCGTGGAAATCCGCATGGGGTGATTTTACGCTGTCCGATGGGCGCGCGGACGAGCCAGCAGGCCGATTCCGCAGGCAACCAGGAGAAGCGCCATCCACTGAGTGAACGAGAGGGGCCCGCCGAAGGGGTAGGAAAGGTCGGCGGGGTCGCGCAGAAACTCAATGAAGAAGCGGAAGGCGGAGTAGAGGATCAGGTAGAGGCCGAGAACGGCGCCATCGCGGTGGGGGCGGCGAAAGCGAGCCAGCAGGATGAAGAAAAAGACCAGCTCGGCGGCCGACTCATAAAGCTGCGTGGGATGCAGCGGAACCCCGAGCGGCACGCCGACCAGCTCGTGAGCCAGCGGCCTGGTGAAAGTGACGGCCCAGGGCAGCGCGGCCGGCTTGCCCCAGCAGCATCCCGCCAGGAAGCAGCCCACCCGGCCGATGGAGTGGCCAAGCGCGATGGCGGGGGCAAAGGTATCAGAAGTACGCAGCGGGGGCAAGCCCGCCCGGCGCATGTACCAGGCGGCGGTGGCCAGCGCCAGGACCAGCCCGCCGAAGAACACGCCGCCGGCCTGCAGGGTGGCCAGGGAAAAGATCCGCCCGGGGTTCTGAACGTAGTACGAAAAATCGCTCAGGAGGAGAAACAGCTTTGCTCCGACAATGGCGGCCACGGCGACGTAAATGCCCAGTGTGGCGACGCGGTCGGGGTCGAGGCGGCTGCGCTGGGCCAGGCGCGAGGCAGTGAACAGCGCAGTCAGGAACGCCAGCGCCACCAGCAGACCGTAGCTATAAAGCGTGAAGGGGCCGAGCCGGACCAGTTGCGGGAACATTACTTCTCCCCGCGGGCCATGTAGAAGAGCAGGAGAAATCCGCCGATCACGATGGCGGAGTCGGCCAGATTGAAGGCGGGCCAGTGGTAGCCCTGGACGAAGAAATCGAGGAAATCAATCACGCTGCCGTGCTGGACGCGATCGAAGAGATTGCCGAGGGCGCCGCCCAGGATCAGCGACAGGCCCGCGCTGAGCGTGCCGGCCGAGTGATCCGTCTTCCACAGCAGCACCGCCACGCCGGCCAGCGCCAGCGAAGAGAGAAAAATGAGGACGAAGGTTCTAACCGCCGAGGGTGAATCGGCAAACAGGCCGAAGGCGATGCCCTGGTTCTTGGCGTAGACAATCTCAAAGAAGCCCGGAATCACCGGCCGGCTCTCGTGCAGTGTCAGGCCGTTTTCGATGAGGGTCTTGGTCAGCCGGTCGGCCAGAAAGACGCCGACGGCAAGCAGCAGGTAGAGCAGCCGGAGGGTGGAGGCGATGGCCGCCGGGGCAGGACGGGGCGCGCGGGTGTGAATTTTCTCGCTCACGCCAGCCCGGTTCCGCCCAGGATCTCCTTGACAGCGCTGGCACAGGGTCCGCAGATGGTCGGCCACTGGGGGCTTGAGCCGACGTCAGTGGCGTACTTCCAGCATCGTTCGCACTTCACGCCGTCGGCGCGCTCGACCTTGGCCTGCACGCCCGGCCCGTCGCCGGCGTCGAGAGTCACCTGCGAGACGATGAAGAACATGGGCAGTTGGTGAACGTAGTCGGCCAGCAGGTGGCCCAGCTCGCCGTTGACGGAGAGCCGTACGCGGGCTTCGAGCGCGTTGCCGATGAACTTTTCCTGCCGCGCCTGCTCGAGCGCCTTCATCACCACGGGTCTCAGTTCCGTCAGACGGTTCCAGTTCGCCAAGCGGGTACGATGCGCCTCGGTCAGGCCGGCGGCAAGCTCTTCCGGGGCAGGGAAGAGGGTCAGGTGCACGCTGGCGGGGTCGCCCGGCAAGCGAGGCAGCACGCCCCACCCTTCTTCGGAAGTGAAGCTCAGGATCGGCGCGAACAGCCGCATCAGGGCGCGGGCCATCCGATAGAGCGCCGATTGCGCGCTGCGCCGCGCGAGCGCGGCAGGCGCCGCGGTGTAAAGGCGGTCCTTCGAGACGTCGAAGTAGAGCGAACTCAGATCGACGGTGGCAAAGCCGATGAGGGCATGGTGCACCTTGTGGAACGCGAACTCTTCGTACCAGCGGCGGCAATCCGCCACCAGCGCTTCGGCGCGCGTCAGGATCCACTGATCGATCTCGAGCATTTGATCGGTGGCCACGGCATCCTTAGCCGGATCGAAGTCGTAGAGATTGCCGAGCATGTAGCGGAAGGTGTTGCGGACCTTGCGATAGGCCTCCGAGAGCCGCGCCAGGATCTCCGGCGACATGCGGGAGTCGTCGCTCAACTCCATGGAGCTGGACCA
>DASQHK010000109.1:0-3992 GCA_035632135.1 Bryobacterales bacterium | reverse complement strand
GCCGCAGGCCAGCCGAGCGTGGTGCACCCGCGCAACCTGATTCTCGTCGCCCGCGACGCGCAAGCCAGCTTCATCGAGACCTATCTGTCGCTGTCCGATGCAGCCGGCTTCACCAACGCCGTCACCGAGATCGTCGCCGGCGAAAACGCGGTGGTCGAGCATTACCGGATCCAGCAGGAAAACCCTCGCGCCTTCCATATCGCCACCGTTCAGATTTACCAGGACCGCAGCAGTTCGTTTACGTCGCACAACATCTCGCTGGGCGCGGCGCTCGCGCGCAACGACGTAAACACCGTGCTCGATGCCGAAGGCGCCGAGTGCACCCTCAACGGCCTCTACATGGCCGACGGCGAGCGCCACGTGGATAACCACACCTCGCTCGACCACGCCAAACCGCACTGCTCGAGCCGCGAGGTCTACAAGGGCATCCTCGACGGCAAGGCGACCGCGGTCTTCAACGGCAAGATCATCGTTCGCAAAGATGCGCAAAAGACCGACGCCAAGCAGACCAACAAGAACCTGCTGCTTTCCCCCGACTCGACCATCAACACCAAGCCGCAGCTCGAAATCTACGCCGACGACGTGAAGTGTACCCACGGCGCGACCATCGGCCAGCTCGGCGAAGAGCTGATCTTCTACTTGCGCTCGCGGGGCATCGGCCTGAACGAGGCGCGCAGCCTTCTGACTTACGCATTCGCCAGCGACGTGACGGCGCGGATGAAATGGGAGCCCGTCCGGGCGCGGCTCGATGAGCTGCTGCTCGCCTTTCTGAAGCAGGGAGCGTCATCGTGAGAGCCCAACCGGAAACGCTGGCGGACTGGAAAGCGGCGCCGGCTCCGTTCGACGTGTGGCGCATCCGCCAGGACTTTCCGATCCTCAAGCAGAAGGTGCACGGCAAGCCGCTCGTCTATCTCGACAACGCCGCCACCAGCCAGAAGCCCGAGTTTGTGATCGAGGCGTTTTTGCGCTACTACACGACGGAAAATTCCAATGTCCATCGCGGCGTCCACGCTCTGAGCGAGCAGGCCACCGCTGATTACGAAAACGCGCGCAGCAAGATGCAGCGCTTCCTCAACGCGGCCAGCGAGCGCGAGATCATTTTCGTGCGCGGAACCACGGAGGGCATCAACCTGGTGGCGCAGACCTGGGGCCGCCAGAATGTCGGCCGCGGCGACGAGATCGTCATCACCGCCATGGAGCACCACTCCAACATCGTGCCTTGGCAGATGCTCTGCGAGGAGAAGGGCGCGAAACTCCGCGTCGCCCCGATCAACGATGCGGGCGAGCTGATCCTCGACGAATACGAAAAGCTGCTTGGCCCGCGAACGAAGCTCGTCTCGATCGCCCACGTCTCGAACGCTCTCGGCACCGTCAATCCTGTGCGCCGCCTCATCGAGATGGCGCGCCGCACGGGCGCCGTCGTGCTCATCGATGGCGCGCAAGCCGTGCCGCACCTGAAAGTCGACGTGCAAGCGCTCGACTGCGACTTCTACGTTCTCTCCGGCCACAAGCTCTACGGCCCCACCGGCATCGGCGTGCTTTACGGCAAGGCGAAGCTGCTCGACGCCATGCCCCCCTATCAGGGCGGCGGCGATATGATCAGCTCGGTGACCTTCGAGAAGACGACTTACAACCACATCCCTTACAAGTTCGAAGCCGGCACGCCCGACATCGGCGGCGTTATCGGCCTGGGCGCGGCGATCGATTACGTGAGTGGCATCGGCCTGGGCGTCATCTCTGCCTATGAGCAAGATCTACTCACTTACGCCACGGAGGCCGTCTCCACCATCCCCGGCCTGCGCCTGATCGGCACGGCCAAAGAGAAAGCCAGCGTGCTGTCGTTCGTGCTCGGCGGCGTGCATCCGCACGACGTCGGCACCATCCTCGACCAGGAAGGCATCGCCATCCGCACCGGCCACCACTGCGCCCAACCGGTGATGCAGCGCTTCGGCGTGCCCGCCACCTCGCGCGCCTCGCTCGCGTTCTACAACACCCGCGAAGAGATCGACGCCCTGGCTGCGGGCATCCAAAAAGTGAAGAAGGTGTTCGGCTGATGTCCGACCTGCGCCAGCTCTACCAGGAAGTCATCCTCGACCACAACAAGAAGCCGCGCAACTTCCACAAGATGGAAGACGCCAACCGCCACGCCGAGGGCTACAACCCGCTGTGCGGCGACAAAATCACCGTTTATCTGAAGCTCGAAGACGGCGTGGTGAAAGACATCAGCTTCGAGGGCTCCGGCTGCGCTATCTCGACCGCCTCGGCCTCCATGATGACCGCCGCGCTCAAAGGGAAAACGACCGCTGAGGCCGAAGCGCTCTTCGAGAAGTTCCACCGCATGCTCACCGGCCGGCCCGATGCCGGCGGCGCGGACCTCGGCAAGCTGGCCGTGTTCTCCGGCGTGTGCGAGTTTCCGATTCGCGTCAAGTGCGCCACGCTCGCCTGGCACACCGTCCACGCCGCGCTCGAAGGCGCCGGCGAGCCCGTCTCGACCGAGTAGAAATGGACATCGGCCCGCAAACCACGATGGCGGAAATCCTCGCCGCCTATCCCGCCGCCAAGCTAGGTCTGTTTCGCCGCTACCACATCGGCGGCTGCACCGCTTGCGGCTACAAGCCCGAGGATACGATCGAGCAGGTGCGCCAGCAGTACAACATTGAGGATTCCATCGACGCCATGGCAGAGGCGATTCGGGAAAGCAGCAAGGCCGAAGCGCAGTTGCTCATTCTGCCGGCGGTGATGGCGGCGAAACCCAAAGAGCGCGTCATCGACGTGCGCACGGCCGAGGAGTTCGAGAAAGGCCACATTCCCGGCGCGCAGTTGCTCACCGTCGAGCTGGCCTTCGAGATCCTCGACACCTGGCCGAAAGACACGCCAATCGTTTGCTGCTCCAACACCGGCCGCCGCGGCCTGGAGAAGGCTTCGTACTTTACCGCCTACGGCTTTACCAACGCGCGGAACCTGGCCGGCGGTCTCGAAGCCTGGACGGGCGAGATCGAGCGGCCGCGCGCCACTGCGGAGGCAACGCCATGAGCGAACTCGAAGCGCAGGTCGTCAAAGCGCTTAAGACCTGCTACGACCCGGAAATCCCGGTGAATATTTACGAGCTGGGCCTGATCTACGGAATCGAGGCCGATGCCTCAGGCTCAGTAGATATCAAGATGACCTTGACCTCGCCCAATTGCCCCGTGGCCGGATCGCTCCCCGGCGACGTGGAGCAGAAAATCCGCGCCATTCCCGGCGTTACCGGCGTGAAGGTGGAGCTGGTATGGGAGCCGCCATGGAACCCAAGCAAAATGTCGGAAGCGGCAAAGCTCGCCCTCGGCATGGACCTCGACACGCCGGTCACGCCGCCCGGCGGCGTCATCCCGCTTGACTCCTTCGACCCCGGCCGCCGCCGGTTCTAGCCCCGCCCGTTCGGCCGCGTCAATCGAAACATCAGCCGGCCCGGCAGCAATCCCACCAGCGATTCGGCCCACCCCAGACTCAGCAGCCGGCGGATCATCGACGTAGTCGCAAGCTGCCGCCGGTAAAGGCCGGCGCAGCGGCGGCGATGCTCCGCGCAGCAGCTTATCCAGTCCTCTCCTTGGGCCGCGCGCACCGCCGCCTCGCCCGCCCAACTCCCCGTTTCGATCGCCGCCAGCAGGCCGCTGCCGGTGAAGGGATCGACGAAGCAGGCGGCGTCTCCGGCCGCCAGCAGAGCGCTGTCCGCAATCGGCGCGGGGCCGAAGCTCAGCGGCCCGCCGACGTGCCAGCGAGTCAGGCGCTCCAGCGGGTGCAGTCGTTCTTGCAAATGCGGCACCGTCGCGAGCAGCCGCTCGACGCAAAAATCGTGCTCACCGAGCAGGTCCTCGCGCGCCAGCCCGCAAACGTTCGTCTTGCCGTCTTCGATCGGCGCGAGGCCGCAGTAACCGCCTGCAAAAAAGTAAAGCTCGACAGCGTCGCCCGCCGCGCCCGCAAAATGGGCCTTGAAACCAAACAAGCGCCGGCCA
>DASQHK010000108.1:0-2410 GCA_035632135.1 Bryobacterales bacterium | reverse complement strand
CAATCCGTCGCCGCTCAGCGTCACTCCGCTCGGCGCGGCGATCCGCGTAGCCAGCCCGTCATAGAGGCTCCGCACGTCGAAATCCAGCGGCGAGGAATACGGCATCGCGTAGCTAATCTCGATCCGGCTGTCGCCCGGCTTAATGGCATAGCTGACCCTGTAAATGTCCGGTGGGCCGGCTTTCTCCGCCGTCTCCGGCAGCGGCATGCCGGTCGACCCGGTAGCGCTCACCTGCACTGCTCCCTTCGCTTCCGCCGGCAAATAAAACCGCAGCGTACCCCGTTTCGCGTCGGTGTAAGTCACCGGCGGCTGGGACTGGTTCTGATAGATGAAAAACTCGGTGACCGCCATCTGTCGGCCGGAAGGTTCCAGGAATACAATCCGCTGCTCCGGTACGCCGAGCTTGCTCTGCGCATCCGCCGGCGCCGCTTTATATACCGTCAGCCGCACGTCGCCCGTGCGCGTCCCCGGCGGAATCATCTGGTTGTAGGTGACGCCGTCAAACTCGCCGCGCAGCAAAATGGGAACCGCCTGCCCCGCGCTCCCCATCACGTTTTGGTCAAAGCGGAATTTCCCCGCCGCGCCGCTTTTCGCCGTGCCCACCGGCATCATGCCCTGCTCGAGCTTGAGCAGCGTGATCGCCACGCCCGCCTGCTCGCGCCCCGTCGTGCCGTTCCACACCGTTCCTTCGACGGCCGCGCCGGCCGGTGAAGCCGCCAGCGCCGCTCCCAGCAGCACCATCATCGCTTGTTGCAACTTCTTCATGCCGCCGCCGGTAGCGCCCCGCGCGCCACTGCCACGCGCCGCCGCCGCTCGCCGCCGGTTCATGATGTCACCGCCATCGGCGCCCCGCACTCGCCGCAAAATTTCATCGGCTGCGCAAATTCCGCCGCGCACTGCGGGCACACCGAAACCGCCTGCTGCTTCCCCGCCTCCGGAGCCGCCGCACCGTCCGCCGCAACTCCGCCCGCGCCGTCCGCCCCCGCGCGAGCCGCCACGCTGGCGCCCGGAGCCGCGCCCGGCGTTTTCCCCCCGATCTTCTCTATCTCCGCCAGCACCACCGCCAACTGCCGCTGCAAATCGAGCTTCGACTCCGCGTAATCCTGATCCGAAAGCTTCCCCATCCGGTACTCGAACTGCAAATCCCGCAGGTTGTCGTAAATCGCTTTCTTCCGCTCCTCCAGGTGCGCCGTCGGCGACACCGGCTCCGGCTCCGGCAAATCTTTCTGCCGGATCACCAGCGTCACGGCCAGCACGGCAATGATGAGGAAAGAAGCGAGGGCGAAAATCATGAAAGCTTCAGGCGGCTGCGGCGTTACTCCAGGTCGGACAGCTCCTTCTCCATCTCGTCGCGGTATTTTTCCACCAGCCCCGCCGCCCCGGCAGGGACCGCAGCGGGCTTGGGCCGCCGCCACCGTAGCAATACATAGCGGATCACGATCAGGCCCACTACCAGCGCCAGAAACGGCATCAGCCATCCCAGCAGATTGAATCCCTGCGCCGGCGGCGCCGCCAGGATCATCACGCCATACTTGGCCTTCAGCTTGTCGATGATCGCCGCATCGCCGAGTCCGGCCTGCAAGTCCTGCCGCATCTGCGTGTAGACTTCTTCGCGAAACGGGCAGTGCAGCATGTTGCACGAGCCCACGGTGTATGCGCAGCCGCCCGGCCCCTCGCACTGGCACTTCAGCTTCTCGCCGATCTCCCGCAGCTTCACGTGCGTCGGGTCGCCGGTGCTGACGGTCTGCGCCGCCAGCGCCACGCTCAGCAGCAGGCCGAGCGCGCTAACCTTGAGCCAGCACTTCATGCTTCTTCGTCGTCCCGATCACCTGCGTCCGCGCGTAAGCCAGCTTTAGTTTGCTCGGCACCAGCGCCGTGAGCGTCCCGAAAATCACCACCATCGCCCCCAGCCACACCCAGTTCACCAGCGGGTTGACGAACACCTGGAACACCGGCTTCGACCCGTCGTTGGTCAGCCCGGCAAACACAATGTAAAGGTCCTCGCTCAGCCGCGGCCGGATCACCACCTCCGAGACCGGCTGCTGGCTGCCGTGATAAAACCGCCGCTCCGGATACATCGTGTCGAGGTACTTCCCGTTCTTCGAAACCTCCATCGTCGCCCGGCTGCTGGCGTAATTCCGCTGGTCCGCGTCTTTGACGCTCGTAAGGTGAAACGCATACGGCCCCACCTTCAGCGTATCGCCCGGGTTCAGGCTGTCCTGCGCTTCCCGGCTGAACACCTGCCCCGTGAAGCCGATGAACATCAGCACGATGCCCATGTGCACGATGTAGCCGCCGTAACGCCGCGTGTTGCGGTGCGTCAGCTCGATCGCGCAGCCGGCGAGCGTTCCTCCGTTCTTCGCCTGAATCGCCCGCGCGCCCTTATAAAACTCCGCCACAATCGTCAGCG
>DASQHK010000107.1:0-5722 GCA_035632135.1 Bryobacterales bacterium | reverse complement strand
GCACGACGCCGCCTGGAACGGAAACCAAGAAGTTGTTCAGTTGCTCATCGAGCATCACGCCGCTGTCAACGCGCGCCACCTCGAGGCCGGCTCGACCCCGCTCGATTACGCGGTGATCAAGGGCCATGCCGGAATCGCCCGTCTGCTGGTCGAGCACGGCGCCGATGTGAAAGCGACGGACCGTTCCGGCGCGACGCCCTTGCACCTGGCGGCCGATCACGGCTACCGCGAGATTGTCAAGCTGCTCGTCGAGCATGGCGCTGATGTGAACGCTCGGGATCGCTCGGGCGCCGCGCCGTTGGACCGGGCTGCCCAGAAGGGCTACGCCGAGGTTGCGGCATTGCTGGTTTCGGAAGGCGCTCAGGTGAACGCCCACAACCCGGAATCCGGGGCGACGCCGCTCAACGAAGCTGCCGCGTATGGGCACGTGGAAGTGGTTGAGCTGCTCATCGCGCGTGACGCGGATCTCGCCGCACGTGATGGCTCGGGCGCTACGCCCGTCGAGAATGCCGCCCGAGCGCGGCACGGCGATGTGGTGCGACTGCTGCTGGCCAAAGGCGCGCGAGCGGGTCCCGAGGTTCTGGTCGAAGCGGTGCTCAGAGGGCAGGCGGATATCGTCGGGATCCTGCTCGATGGCGGCTCGGATCCCAATGCGCGCGGCGCCGCGCCCCTCGATGCCGCGGCGCTCAAGGGCAACCTGGAGATCGCGCGCCTGCTGATCGAGCATAGGGCGGAGGTGAATGCCCGCAATTCCGATGGCGCTACGCCGCTGCACGAGGCGGCTCTCGGCGGCCATCGAGAGTTGGTCGCCCTGCTACTCGATCATGGCGCCGATCGCGACGCCCGCGAGAGCGAATCGGGGGCCACGGCGCTCTACGACGCCGCTTCCATGGGAAGGCTCGAAGCGGTCGAGCTGCTGGTGGCTCGAGGCGCCGACGTGAATGCCGCCAACAAGAACGGCGTCACGCCTCTCGCCGCTGCGACCGCCAGCGGTTTCGAAAAAGTGACGGCTGTGCTGCGCGCGCACGGCGGGCGGTAATCCCAGCGAGTCCGCCCAGAATTGCTGGAGACACACGGCGGCCGGCGCCCACCATATTGTTCTCGACGTGCGCGCTCCTCAAACTACGCCCGTACTGGCGGATGCAGCCGACGTGCTCAGCGACCAGTTGCGGGTCCAGCTCGAGCGCCTGGCGGCGGTGCTCGAACCGCACCTCGCCGTAGTCGATGCGCGTTTCCGGGCCAGGCTGCGCAAGCTCCAATACGACGCCAAACAGAGCAAGGCGCTGGGTGACATCACTCCGGGGGCGGCCGCCCGGATTTTTACCGCGAATCGTCCGGCGGCGGATTTCTTCGAGCTGGTGGAGTACAGCGGCCGGCGTCTGGCAAAGCTCAATGTGCCGCCCGCCGGCGTTTTGCGCGCGCTGCGCGAGTACGACCGCGTGCTCGACCCCGTCCTGATCCTCTCTTATCCCGACGAATACCGGAATCTCCGCTGGGCACGCGAGCAATTGCAGTTCACGATCATCCTGACGCTCAATAATGCCTACTATCAGGTGCGCGAAGCCGAGACGGAGGCGTTTTACAGCCTGTTCCACGCGGAGTTGCAGGCCACCAGCCTGAATGACCTGCTGGAGCGCTTTCTCCAGACCTTGATGCGGTTTTGCCACGCCGAAGACGGCCGGCTGATGCTTTTCGATGGCCGGGAGGCGGCGCCCAGGCCGGGCCTCGCAAAGCAACTCGAACGGCCTCGCCTGATCGAGCGCGGGAAGGACGCTGACGCCCGCATCCTCGATCCTGAACTGCGAGCCCGCTACCGATGGTTCTGGTCGGTACCCATGCTGGCGGATGGCCGCATGGCTGGTTTGCTGCAACTCGCGTTTTCGACCGAGTATCACTGGCTGCCTCGGGAGCTGGAGCTGCTCAACGCCGCCCTGGAGCGCTGCCTGCGCAGCGCGGAAAAGGCCCGGCTGATGGAGGATCTGGCGAGGCGCGAGGCGCAAGTCCGTGAGCTGAGCGAGCACATGATGCAGGTGGAGGAGGAGGAGCGCCGCCGCATCAGCCGGGAGTTGCACGACGAGGCCGGCCAGTCGCTGCTGTGTATCCGTCTCAAGCTGGAGATGCTCGGGAAAACCGCCCCGGAGGCGCTGCGCGGGCCGATCGGGGAGATCCGCGAGCTGGCCGAGCACACCATCACTGAGGTCCGGCGGACGATTGCCGCGCTCAGTCCGGCGGTGTTGGAACAATTGGGGTTAGCGGCGGCCCTGCGGCAAATGGTGGCCCGCTTTCGCACCGTTTACCCCTGCCGTGTGCGCCTGCACCTGCCGCGGCGGGAGCCGCTGCCGCGCGAGGCCGAAATCGCCCTGTTCCGCCTGGCCCAGGAGTGTTTCCACAACATCGCCAAGCATTCTGAGGCGTCCACCGTAAACCTTTCTTTGCACTCTACCGATGGATTACTTAGGCTCAACGTCGAGGATGACGGCGTGGGCTTCGATGTGAACGCGGCGCTCGAAAAACGCGGTTCCTTCGGCCTAATGGGCATGCGGGAGCGCGTGGCGCTGCTCGGTGGGAAATTCGAGGTTCATAGCCAGCCGCATTGCGGGGTTGTGATCTCGGTAGAGCTTCCCATCCGCCGGGCACATCAGAAAGGATCTGCCGTAAGACTCAGGCAGAGTGCGTAGATATATGGCCAAGATTCGAGTTTTTCTGACGGATGACCATACGCTGTTCCGCCAGGGGATCAAGACGCTGGTGGGTTCCGAGCCGGATATGGAAGTCGCGGGCGAGGCCGGCAATGCCGCCGACGCCATCGCACAGTGCGCCGAGCTGCATCCCGATATCGTGCTGCTGGACATCGGCATGGCGGGGTTGAGCAGCTTTGAGGCGACGCGGCAGATCCGCAAGGACCGGCCCGAAACCCGGATACTGTTTCTCACGATGTACGACGACGAGGATTATCTGGTCGAATGCATGGAATCCGGAGCCTCAGGTTACGTCCTCAAGGACAGCCCTGCGGCGCAACTGCTGAACGCCATCCGCGAGGTGAATCGTGGCGGCAGCTATTTGAGCCCGCGCATGCTGTCGCAACTGGTGGATGATTTCCGCTCTCGGGTAAAATCCACCGAGCGGCTGCCTCGATTCGCCACCCTCACTCCCCGCGAGAAAGAAGTGCTCAAACTTCTGGCGGAAGGCAACTCGGTCAAAGAGATCGCCTGCACGCTCAACTTGAGCGTCAAGACCGTGGAAGCCCACAAATTCAACCTCATGCGCAAGCTGGACATTCACAATAAAGCCCAACTGGTGCAGTACGCGGTGCGCAAGAAGATCATCAAGATCCCGGTCGGGGTGTGAGCTAGCACTAAGTCTCCGAAACTCGGCACCGCTCCGGCGCTGATAGAATCTTCTACATGATTTCTCTCACGCGGCGGGAGCTTGCCGGTATGCTGGCGGCTCCGCTGGCGGCATCGTCGAGCCGGCCGCTTCGCCTGGGCGGGCCGGTCTTCCTCAAAAGTGAAGACCCGAGGGAACTCGCCCGCGAGCACCGCCGGCTGGGCTATAGCGCCGCGTACTGCCCCGAAGCCAAGGCCACGGATTCGGTCCGGGTTCGGGAGATCGAGAAGGCTTTCGCGGCCGAAAACGTGGTCATCGCCGAGGTGGGGGCGTGGGTGAACATGCTCGACCCCGACGCCGCGAAACGCGCGAAGAATCTGCGCTATGTTATCGAGCGCCTGGAGCTGGCCGAGGCGGTCGGCGCGCGCTGCTGCCCCGACATCGCCGGTTCCTACAACCCGAAGGTCTGGTACGGGCCGCATCCCAGGAATCTGTCGCAGGAGTTCTTCGACGCCACGGTCGAAAACTGCCGCCGGGTGATCGACGAAGTCAAGCCGAAACGCGCCAAGTTCACGATAGAGATGATGGGCTGGAGCCTGCCGGACAGCCCGGACGCCTATCTGAAACTCATCCGCGCCGTCGATCGCCCGGGATTCGCCGTCCACGTGGATGTATGCAACGGCATCAACAGCCCTGCGAAGTTCTACCGCTCGGGCGAGTTCATTTCGGAATGCTTCCGCAAGCTCGGTGCGTGGATCGTTTCCTGCCACGCCAAGGACCTCTCCTGGATTCCCGAGATGAACGTGCATTTCGTGGAGGTGATTCCGGGCCGGGGCGAGGTGGATTACCGGGCTTACCTCAGTGAGCTTGCCCGGCTTCCGGTGGATGCACCCTTGATGCTCGAGCACCTGAAGACCGCCGAGGAGTACGACGAAGGTAAGCGTTACATTATGAAAGTGGCGGGCGAGCTGGGGCTCGCGTTCGCCTAGAGGATCACTATGAACAGACGAACTTTTCTGGCCGCGGGCGCTGCTGCCGCGTGGATGCGGCCTCGAGGGGCTTCCGCCTCCGCACGGCTGCCTATCAAGAAAGCCGTGGAATTCGACATGCTTCCCAAGAGCATGAGCATCGCCGCACGCTTCCAGCTCGCGCGCAACGTGGGGTTCGAGGAAATCGAGTGCCCTACGATGCCGGATGAGCGCGAAGCCGAAGAGGCCAAGAAAGCCGCTGAGAAGAGCGGCCTGCGCATCCACTCCGTGATGAACCAGGCCCACTGGAAGTATCCTCTTTCGTCAGCCGACCCCGCGGTGGTTGCTGAGAGTGTGAAGGGCATGGAGACCAGCCTCCGCAACGCGCATTTCTGGGGTGCGGAGACGGTGCTGCTGGTGCCGGCGGTGGTGAACGCCCAGACCTCTTATCACGACGCCTGGGTGCGCTCGCAGGCTGAGATCCGCAAGCTGATTCCGATGGCTCAGGATCTGAAGGTGATCATCGCGGTCGAAGAAGTTTGGAACAAATTCCTGCTCAGCCCGCTCGAATTCGCGCGCTATGTGGACGAGTTCTCGAGCCCTTGGGTGCGCGCGTATTTCGACGTCGGCAACGTGGTGATCTTCGGGTATCCGCAGGATTGGGTTCGCACGCTCGGCAAGCGCATCGTCAAGCTGCACATCAAGGATTTCAAGTTTGAAAAGCGCGAGGTTGCCGAGTGGGTGCCGCTCCGTGAGGGCGAAATCAACTGGCCGGAAGTGTACAAGGCGCTGGCCGAGATCGGCTATAAGGGCACGGCCACGGTCGAGCTGGATGGCGGAGACGAGGCCTACCTGCGCGAGGTAAACCGCCGGTTTGACCTGATCCTGACGGGCGTGTAGGCGGCATAGGAGTCTCGCATGGTCAAATTTCTCCTCGGTGTTCTGACCGGCATCATTCTGGTCGGTCTGTTCCTGATCATCGCGGTTTTTGCGCTGCTGCGGGTGCGGGAAAAGCCGCCCACGGTCGCTGACGGCTCGACGCTCGTCCTGGAGCTGGAGGGCGAAATCCCCGAGCGGGCGCCGGTCGAATTTCCCATTCCCTTTCTGCAACAGCGGACCCCGCCGACGGTGGCGGACACCTGGAGCGCGCTGCGCCGAGCGGCTACGGATGGCCGCATCCGGGCCGTTATCTTCGAGCCGCACGATCTGCAGATCGGCTGGGGCAAGCTCGAGGAGATCCGGGGCGACCTGGAGAATCTCAAGAAGAGCGGTAAGCCGATTTATGCCTATTTGAAGACTCCCGGGGCTCGCGAGTACTACCTGGCCACGGCAGCCACCCGGGTCTACATGGACCCGGAGGACGAGCTGAACCTCAAGGGAATGCGCTTCGAGCTGGTGTATTTCCGCAAAACGCTGGACAAGCTGGG
>DASQHK010000106.1:0-3288 GCA_035632135.1 Bryobacterales bacterium | reverse complement strand
CGCTCTGGCATGTTCTGGACCCTCCGCGGCGCCAATGCGATTATCGCGTTGCGTTGCTGCCGTCTCAGCGGCCGCTTGGAGGATTACTGGGAATCGCGCTCACGCACCGCCTAATCATCCACGTTTATGTCGCGCACCCCTATAGCTCCGGCGACTACGAGGATGGCACCGAGGCGTGTACTCTGGTGTGCAGCCCCATCTGCAACTACAAGCAATGCGACAACCCGTAGCCACGGCACGCGGGCACCACCCCGCAAACGGGAGGAAGGATCCGCTATGAGCTTGGGAATGTTAGCCCTCCTGGTCTGTGCCAGTTTCGCTCCGCTCACGCTGGCCGCCCCTCTTCTGACGGAACAACGCACGGTTCCAATCCCAAGGGATTTCACTTACCAGCCGTTTCCAAGATTCCAGAACGGCTTTGCCGTCGCGTTCGACGATGACCGGGCGGTCGTATGGTCTTATGACCGGTTCGGTAAGACTCTGATGGAGATCCCGTTGTCGATCCCGGAGGCCAGCCAGATCATGGTCAGAGACGTTGCGGCCTCGCCCGACGGCGCTGTGGCGGTTAGCGGAGCGGCCGTAGGCAGCCAGGGCACCGGCGGGGCGTTCATTCTATGGATCAGCCCGTCAGGACAAATCACGCGTGTGGTGCGCACCTCCCCGTTTGGGGCCGTTCGCCTCGCATTCGCCCCGGATGGCAATCTGTGGGCGGCGGGGGGTATCTACGGCGTGGGCTCCGACGGACGCGCCGAGTTCGAAGTGATCCGGGGAGTACGACGCCCAAGGTCGGCTCGTACGGAAAGCCGTGCCGAGGTCGATGATCGCGCCCGGCGTGGCCGACCCGGCCGGCGAGTCCTTCCTCGCAGCGAGCAAAGACCGGGTCGGGTTTTACTCCGCCAGGGCAAGTGCCTATGTTGAGCTCTCCCTCTCCGGCGACGTGCTAGGCGTATGGAAGACGACCCCGCCGCCGCGGATCATCATCACAGGCATCGCCGTGACCCCGTCCGGGGCGGTCTTCTTGAGCGCGCACCGCCAGTACAAGTCGGGCGAGGCGACCCCCGAGTGGCAGCTCCCCCTTTACCGGTTGGACAAATCGTCCAGCGCGCTAGTACAGCTACCGCAGGACGCCCTTTCGATACCGGACGGCCCCATCCGCCCAATGCTGCTGCTCGGCACCGACGGCGACGAGCTGGTGTTTTACAGCAAGCCGCCCGCGTCGCTTTCCTGGTTCGCGGTGCGATGAGCCGGGCGCTTCCGCCTGCGATCCAGTGCGTAAACCGAAAGGAACCGCCGGGCCCTGAGGGCGCGCTCGCCGGGGAGCGCCGGGGTCACGCCTTGGCGAAGCGGCGCTTGCGGATCTCATCCAGCGTGACCGCAAGAATGATGACGGCGCCGATCACGGCTTGCTGGATGTAGGGCGAAATGCCGAGCAGATCGCAGCCGTTGGCGAGCAGGCCCATGATGAACGCGCCAATGAGCGTGCCGATCACGCTGCCTTCGCCGCCGGTGAGGCTGCCGCCACCGATCACCACGGCCGCGATCACCTGCAATTCGTAGCCCTGGCCGGCGGTGGGCTGGCCCGTCATGAGGCGCGAGGCCTCGATCATGCCCGCGAGGCCCGTCAGCATGCCGCACAGCGCGTAGACCGCGACGGTGTGGAAGCTGACCGGGATGCCGGCGTAGACCGCGGCGTCGCGATTGGAGCCGATGGCGTAGGCGTAGCGGCCGAGCTTGGTATACTCCAGGACCAGGTGCGTGAGCGCGGCGCAAACGATCAGTAGGTAGAGCACGAACGGCAGGCCCAGAACCACTCCTTCCCCGAGAAACGAAAAGCCGCGCGGCAGGCCGACCACCGGCAGCCCGCCGGAATACACCAGCGCGCAGCCGCGGATGATTCCCAGCGTGCCGAGCGTGACGATGAAGGGCTGAATCTTGAGGCGCTCGCTGAGGAAGCCGTTCACGAATCCCCAGAACAGGCCCGCCGCCATGGCAACGATCATGCCGGCGGTGATCGAGGCGTTCGCTGCCATGGCCCGGGTGCCGAGCAAGCCGGCGAAGGCGAGGATTGCGCCCACGGAAAGGTCGATGCCGCCGGCCACCATCACCAGCGTCATGCCCAGGGCCATGATGTTGATGACCGCCGTCTGGCGGACGACGCTCGAGAGATTCGTGCCGGTGAGGAAGTTCGGGGAGGCGATGGAGAGAAGGACGAGCAGCGCGATGAGACTGAGAAACGGCAGCAGCCGCTGGATCATGTTCCGGCCTCAGGCGCCGACGGCCGCATAGCGCAGAATCTCCTCCTGGGTCGCGCCGCGCGCAAGCTCTTTGACGATGCGCCCGGCGCGCATGACCAGAATACGGTCGGCCACCTGCAACAGTTCAGGAAGCTCCGAGCTTACCATGAGGATCCCGGCGCCGGAGCGCGCCAGCTCGTCCATGAGCGCGAAGACCTCGGCCTTGGCGGCCACGTCGATGCCGCGCGTCGGCTCGTCGAACAGAAACACGCGCGCGTTGCGGAACAGCCACTTGGCGAGCACGACCTTCTGCTGGTTGCCGCCGCTCAGCCTTCCTGCCCACTGCTCGGTGGAAGCGGCGCGAATGCGCAGCCTGCTGAGCAGCCCGCGGACCGGAGCGGCCTCCCGCCGCGCGGTGAGAAAGCCGAGGCGGGAGAGCGAAGAAAGGTTGGCCAGCGTGACGTTATTGCGAATCGGCAGCCGCAGGGCGAGGCCGGTGCGCTGGCGGTCTTCGGTGAGGAAGGCGATGCCGGCGGCGGCGGCATCGCGGGGCGAGCGGATGCGGACAGGCTTGCCGTAGAGGTAAACCTCGCCGTAGAGGTAATCCTGGCCGGCCCCGCCACGGTCGATACCGAACAGGGCGCGACACAGCTCGGTGCGTCCGGCCCCCATCAACCCGGCGAGGCCGACGATTTCGCCGGCGCGGACCGTGAGCTGCGCGCCCTCCTGCTCCACGCGAAGCAGCTCCTCGCCCGGCGGGAGCGGCGCGCGCTCGTAGAGCGTGGAGACCGGGCGTCCCACCATGTGGTGAATCATCTCCTCCATGGAAAGGCCGGCCAGCGCGCCGCTGGCCACGGTGCGGCCGTCGCGCAGGATGGTGACGCGGTCGCCGATGGCGCGCAGCTCTTCCATACGATGCGTGATGTAGATGACCCCCATGCCGCGCTCGCTGAGCGCCCGGACGATGCGAAAGACCTCGGCGCTCTCGGCTTCGGAGAGCGAGGAGGTGGGCTCGTCGAAAATCAGCAGGCTCGAGGCGGCATGAATGGCGCGG